>WFUK01000078.1 GCA_015485015.1 Paracoccaceae bacterium
CCTTTGCTTTTGCGTGGGTTCCCCGCCCCGCTCCCCCATTTTCTCATATTCCGATTTGCCCCAAGGAGGGCGCTCCAATGTTCCCCCCACCTTTTGTTGGCGACCCTCGCCATCGCATAAATTCTAACGCCCTGCCAGATTGGTTTATCCGTGATATGGGCGAAAGACTTATTGAAACCACGCCCAAGCGCCGCTTGCGCTTGCCCATCTGGCCGGGCTTTCGGCTGGAATTAAAGCTTATCCGGATCAAGAGGGTCGCACATGTTTAAACGCTTTGAAAACCTGATAGATCCGTTTGCCAAACACCCCGAGGGCACGCCTCCCGCCGCGCTTTGGCCCTATATCAAGACCCAGCTTGCGCCTTATAAAAAGTGGCTGCCGGTGATGGCCGCGCTCGGGGTTTTGACAGCGCTGATGGAGAGCGGTTTGATCTTTTATTCTGGTCGAATTATTGACCTGATGAACAGCGCGGGCGTTGAAAATATGTGGGCGCTGCATGGGCTGGAATTGGGGCTGGCGGCTGGCTTTATCTTGCTGATCCGGCCGCTGCTCATTACCCTTAACCACTTGTTTTTAGAGCAAACATTGGCCGGAAACATGCAAGAGCAAGCCCGCTGGCAGGCGCATAAACACCTGCTTGGGCAAAGCTCGGAATTCTTCCAGAATGATTTTGCCGGTCGGCTGGCCAACCGCGTGATGCAGATGGGTCCGGCGATGGAAGATAGCGCCTATATGACGCTGGAAGGGATCTGGTATGCCACCACCTATGTGCTGGGCGCGATCCTTGTTTTGATGACGATTGACCTGCGCTTGGCGGCCCCGATGGCGCTCTGGTTGCTGATCTATATCTGGTTTGTGAAGCGGGTCGCGACCCGGGTTGCGCGGGCCTCCGAGCGGATGTCGGAGACCAAATCATTGGTCACGGGCCGGATTGTGGATGCCTATTCCAACATCGAAAGCGTCAAGCTTTTTTCCCATGGCAAGCGCGAGGAGCAATATGCGCTTTCGGCCATGAAACGCCAGCGCATCCGCTTTCAGCGCTTCTTGCGGCTGATGACGCGGCTAACCTTCAGCCTTGCGGCGCTAAACGGCTTTTTGATGATCGGGGTGATCGGCCCTGCCATCTGGCTCTGGACGCTCGGCATTGTTTCGGTGGGCGAAGTGGCGGCAGCGGCGGCGCTTACCATCCGGCTAAACGGCATGACGGGCTGGATCATGTGGGTCACCGTTAGGTTGTTTGAGCATGCGGGGGTGATGCGCGAAGGGCTGCAAAGCATCGCCGTGCCGCATAGTGTAAAAGACGCGCCACAGGCTCCGGAACTGGTCTTGAGCAAGGGCGGGATTCGGCTTGAGGGGCTGACCCATCATTACGGCAAGGGGTATGGCGGGCTGGATCGGGTGAGCCTTGCCATTCAATCCGGCGAAAAGGTCGGGCTGGTCGGGCGCTCCGGCTCGGGGAAATCCAGCCTTGTGAACCTGCTTTTGCGCTTTCGGGATGCCGAACAGGGGCGGATTTTGATTGACGGGCAATCAGTGGCGGAAGTGACCCAAGACAGCCTGCGCCGCCAGATCGGTATGGTCACGCAAGATAGCTCGCTGCTGCATCGCTCGGTGCGGGCCAATATTATGTATGGTCGGCCAGATGCCAGCGAGGGCGAGATGATTTTGGCCGCCCAGCGCGCCGAAGCCGATGAATTTATTCAAGAATTGCAGGATCCTTATGGCAATACCGGCTATGATGCCCAAGTCGGCGAGCGCGGGGTAAAGCTCTCGGGCGGGCAGCGGCAGCGGATTGCCATTGCGCGGGTGATCCTGAAAGACGCGCCGATATTGGTGCTGGATGAGGCCACTTCGGCGCTGGATTCCGAGGTGGAAGCCGCCATTCAGAAAACGCTTTACGGCGTGATGCAGGGCAAAACCGTGATCGCGATTGCGCACCGGCTTTCGACCATCGCGCAGATGGACCGGATTGTGGTGCTGGATGCGGGCCGCGTCGCCGAGCAGGGGACCCATGCGGAATTACTGGCGTTAAACGGCCTTTATGCGAGCTTCTGGAACCGGCAATCCGGTGGTTTTATCGGCACGGAAGGCTAGCTAGGCCGGCTGCACCACGACGCTGATTTCGTGGCGCTCCAGCATCGCTTTGATCGCCTCGTCAGGGGCTTCATTGGTGATGAGCATATCAAAATCATCGGGCTTGCGAAGCGAGATCGGGCAGCGCATGCCGAATTTGGAGCTATCCGCCACCGCAATGCTCATCTGGGCGCGGGCGGTGATATCGCAAGTGATATCGGCTTCCTCCAACCCGTGCAGCATCAGCCCGCCCTCGGCGCTGATCGCCCCCAAAGACATGATCGCATAGCGCACGGTAAATCGCTGGATAAAATCAAGCGCATCCTGGCCATAAGCGCCGCCATCATTGGCCCGCAGCTCTCCGCCCGCCATAAATACCCGGTTATTATTCCGCGCGGTCAGGGTATGCGCGACCGCGATGGAATTGGTAACCACATATAAATCCTGATGGTTTTGTAGCGCTTGCGCCACATAGGCCGTGGTGGAGCCAACATCCAGAAACAATGAATCGCCATTTTCGATAATATTCGCCGCCCGTGCTGCCAATGCCTTTTTCGCCTCGGCATTTCTGCCCATTCTGGCCTGAAATGGCGGCTCTACCACCGATACAGACCCGATCAAAGACACCCCGCCATGCACCTTTTTTACCCATGCCGAAGATTCCAGAGTTTTTATATTTCGCCTTATGGTTTCATCAGATACCCCGAGCTTTTTAGCCAGATATCCAATTCGGCAAGAGCCGCCAGCCAGTCGGATTTCATGCAATATCTCTTGCTCTCGCTGGTTTGTTATTATACTTTTTTTTGGCATAATATGAACTCCAACCCTTTAATATCCACAAAAAACCCCACGAAGCAATAATAACCACCGTAATATCCAGTAATGATCCAGATCAAGCCCGCAGGTTACTTTTGTGGAAATTATTAGGAAATACTCAAGTTTTAGCAGGGTAATCAGGTAAAATATGGAAATTCCAGCGATCGAGCGCATTAAATCCCTTCCGGTTTGGCACGGGCGAATCACTCTTTCCGCGCTTTCCGGCGGGCGGACCAACCTGAATTATCTGATAAAAGACGGCACAGAAAAATATGTGGTGCGGCTGGGGGAGGATATTCCCGCGCATCACGTTTTGCGCTTTAACGAGCTGGCGGCCAGCCGCGCGGCCTATGCGGCGGGGCTTTCGCCCGAGCTGGTATATTCTGAAAGCGGCCTTAGTGTCCTGCGCTATATTGATAGCCATACCCTGGACGAAAGCGATGTGGCAAAGCCGGAATATCTGCCGCGCGTGGTGGAGCTGATGCGGCGCTGCCATCTGGATATGCCAAAGCATCTGCGGGGTCCGGTGTTGATGTTTTGGGTGTTTCATGTGATCCGCGATTATGCCGCCACGCTTGTTGAGCGCGGCTCGCCTTATGCCGCAAAAATGCCGGAATATCTGAAGATCGCGGCAGGGCTTGAAGCCAGCATCGGCCCGATCACGCCGGTTTTTGGCCATAATGATATGATGGCGGCCAATATTCTGGATGACGGCGCGCGCCTATGGCTGATCGACTGGGATTACGCCGGCTTTAACTCGCCGCTTTTTGATCTTGGTGGACTGGCCAGCAATAACCAGCTTTCCGAAGCGCAAGAGGTCTCTATGCTGGAAATGTATTTTCAGGCCCCACCCGATGCCGCCCTGCTGGCGCGCTATAATGCCATGAAATGCGCCTCGCTGATGCGCGAGGTGATGTGGAGCATGGTATCAGAGCTGACCTCGGATCTCGATATTGATTACGCCAGCTATACCGCCGAAAACATCGCGCGCTTCAAGCAAGCGCTTGCCACCGTGAAACAAGGATAACCCGATGAAATCTTTACCCTCTTCCAGCCAAATCATTATTATTGGCGGCGGGATTATCGGCGCTTCCACCGCCTATCACCTTGCTAAAGCGGGGGCCGAGGTGACGCTGCTGGAGCGGCAAAAGCTCACCTCCGGCACCACCTTTCATGCGGCGGGCCTCGTGGGGCAGCTGCGCTCCAACGCCAATATAACCCAGCTTCTGGGCTATTCGGTCGAGCTATATAAAAGCCTTGAGGCTGAAACCGGCCTCAGCACCGGCTGGAAGATGAATGGCGGCTTGCGGCTGGCCTGCACCGAGGCGCGCTGGACCGAGGTAAAGCGCCAAGCCACCACCGCCCATTCCTTTGGCCTGCAGATGGATCTGCTGACCCCGAAAGAAGCGCAAGACTTATGGCCGCTGATGGACATAAAAGACGTGATCGGCGCGGCCTTTATGCCGACCGACGGGCAGGCCAACCCGTCAGACATCACCCAAGCGCTGGCCAAGGGCGCGCGCATGGCGGGGGCGCAGATATTCGAGGATACCAAGGTGCTGGATCTTGAGATCGAGCAGGGGGTGATTAAAGCTGTGATCACAAATCACGGGCGGATCGAATGCGAGAAAATCGTGCTATGCGCAGGGCAATGGAGCCGCGATTTTGCCACCCGCTTCGGGGTGAATGTGCCTTTGGTCAGCATGGAACATCAATATATGGTGACAGAACCCATTAGCGGCATGCCCAAAAACCTGCCCACCCTGCGCGACCCGGATCGTCTGACCTATTATAAGGAGGAGGTCGGCGGGCTGGTGATGGGCGGCTATGAGAGCAATCCGATCCCTTGGGCGATAAACGGCATTCCGAAGGGTTTTCATTACACCTTGCTCGACAGCAATTTTGACCATTTCGAGCCGTTGATGGAGCTGGCGCTGGGCCGGGTTCCGGCGCTGGAAACCGCCGGCATCAAAACCCTGACCAACGGGCCGGAAGCCTTCACGCCCGATGGTAATTTCATCATCGGCGAAGCTCCCGAGCTGAAAAATTTCTTTGTCGGGGCGGGGTTTAATGCGTTTGGCATCGCGGCAGGGGGCGGGGCGGGCATGGCGCTGGCTGAATGGGTGCATAAAGGCGAGCCGCCGTATGATCTGTGGTCAGCCGATATCCGGCGCTTTGGCCAGCCGCACCAGGATACAGACTGGGTCCGCACCCGCACCGTTGAGGCTTATGGCAAGCATTATACCATGGACTGGCCCTTTGAGGAGCAGGATAGCGCCCGCCCAAATCGTAAATCTCCGCTTTATGAGCAGCTAAAAGCCGATGGTGCCTGCTTTGGCGAAAAGCTCGGCTGGGAGCGGCCAAACTGGTTTGCCGATCAGGGGCAAAAGCCCGAGGATGTCTATAGCTTCGGGCGGCCAAACTGGTTTGGCAATGTGGGGCGCGAACATAAGGCCGCGCGCGAGGGGGCGGTGCTGTTTGATCAAAGCAGCTTTGCCAAATTTGCGCTGGAGGGCAAGGGCGCGCTGGAAGCGCTGAGCTGGATTGCCGCCAATGATGTGGACCGCCCCGATGGGTCGCTGATCTATACCCAGATGCTGAATGATGCGGGCGGTATTGAATGTGATCTAACCATTTCGCGGCTCTCCGAACATGCGTTTTATATCGTGACCGGCACCGCCTCCGCCACGCATGATTTTGACTGGATTTCGCGCAATATTCCCGAAGGGCTTGCCTGCCAGCTATCGGAAGTAACCAACGAACGCGCCGTGCTGGCCTTAATGGGCCCAAAGGCGCGGGCCATACTATCTGAAACTACCGATGTGGATATTTCAAACACCGCTTTTCCCTTTGGCACCGCGCAGCGGCTGGACATTGCGGGCCATCAAGTGTTGGCGCTGCGGGTTACCTATGTCGGCGAGCTGGGCTGGGAGCTGCATATGCCAACCGGGGCCGCGCCGGATGTTTATCAAGCGCTGCATAAGGCGGGCGCGCCGCATGGGCTGAAAAATGCCGGCTACCGCGCCATTGAAAGCCTACGGCTGGAAAAGGGCTATCGGGCGTGGGGATCGGATATCGGGCCAGACCACACCCCTTATGAGGCAGGGCTTGGCTGGGCGGTAAAGCTGCGCAAGGATGTGGCTTTCAAGGGCCGCGCCGCCATGGAAGCGCAGAAAAAGGCGGGGGTCAAAAAGCTGCTGGCCGGTTTTACCACCGCGCCGGAGATTAACCTTCTGGGCCGCGAAACCATTTTTCGCAACGGCGAGCGGGTGGGCTGGCTCACCTCGGGCGGCTTTGGCCATACCATAGATAAATCAATCGGCTATGGCTATGTGCGAAACGAAGCCGGGGTCACGCGGAATTATGTATTGGGCGGCACCTATGAATTGGAGGTCGCCAGCGAAATGGTCAAATGCGATATGCATCTTTCGCCACTTTATGACCCCAAAATGGAGCGGGTTAAGGCATAAATGTAACAAAATGTTGATCTGTAGGTGATTTTGCGTAAACTATGGGCATTATTTACAAAACAAGGAATGTAATATGTCGTTTATGGATTCAATAAAAACCTGCTTTGGTAAATACGCCACCTTCTCGGGCCGCGCTTCACGCTCGGAATTCTGGTGGTTCATGTTGTTTATATTCGTGATGCAAATCCTTCTTGGCTTTGTCGATACCGCCGTATTTGGCCCGCGCGAGGTAATGATGGTATCCTCTGAAGCGGCAATGGATACCGGTATGAGCTTTGATTTCAGCTATAAACCTCAGCCCATAACCGGCCTTTTCCTGCTGGCGGTTTTGCTGCCCAATCTGGCCGTGGGCGCTCGGCGTTTGCATGATGGCGGCCGCACGGGCTGGTGGTGGCTGATCGGGCTGATCCCCATGATCGGCCTTATCGTATTGCTGATATTCTTTATCCCCAAAGGCAACGAGGGCGATAATAAATACGGTCCCGATCCTGTTGGCTAATCTATTGGGCGCGCCACCGGTTGGCGCGCCCTTTTGCCTTTGATGGCCGCTGAAAAGCGCGCTATGATAGCCGCTCATCAAAGCGGAGATCCCCATGCCCATCACCATTTGCAGCTGGAATATTAACTCCATTCGCCTGCGCGAAGACCTTGTGCTAAAGCTGTTGCGCGAGGAAAACCCCGATGTGCTGTGCTTGCAGGAATGCAAATCCCCGCTGGAGATGATGCCCACCAAAGGCTTTGCCGAGCTGGGCTATAGCCTGATCGGGCGCGGGCAAAAGGGCTATAATGGCGTGGCGATCCTCTCGAAACTACCGATGGAAGATGCAGGCCACCGCGATTTTTGCGCGCGGGGCGATGCTCGGCATGTGGCGGGGCGGCTGCAAAACGGTCTCACGATCCATAATTTCTACGTCCCTGCCGGCGGTGATAAGCCGGACCGCGAGATCAACGAAAAATTCGGCCATAAGCTCGATTTTTTAACCGAGATGCAGGATTGGTTTGCCGCTGAAGCGCCACAAAAATCGGTGCTGGTTGGCGATCTCAATATCGCACCGCTGGAAGATGATGTCTGGTCCCACAAGCAGCTTTTGAAAATCGTATCCCACACCCCGATCGAGGTGGAGCATTTGGAAAACGTTATGAAATCAGGAGATTGGGTGGATATCCCTCGCCAGGATATCCCCGATGGCAAGCTTTATAGCTGGTGGTCTTATCGCGCCAGGGATTGGGATGCGGCCAATAAGGGCCGCCGGCTGGATCATATCTGGGCCACCGCCGATATCGCCGCCAGCGCCCATTCCAGCCGCGTTTTGCGCCCCGCGCGCGGCTGGGAGCGCCCCTCGGACCACGCCCCGATATTTTCCAGCTTTGACCTATGATCAAAGCGGAAAAACACGGGCTTATCGGCCATATCACCCTTAATCACCCCGAGGCGCATAACGCCCTCAGCAAATCTGCCATGCGAGAGGCCACCGCCCGGCTCGATACATGGACCGATACCGATATCCGCGCGCTGGTCCTGACCGGCACCGGCAAAAGCTTTTGCGCGGGGGCCTCGCTGGACGAGCTGGGCGATGGCGACTGGGATAATAACCCGCTAACCGCGCTTTGTGATCGGGTTGAAGCCTTTAAGGCACCGGTGATTGCGGCGCTGAATGGCGGGGTTTATGGCGGCGGGATGGAGCTGGCGCTGGCTTGTGATTTTCGCATCGGGGTGACGGGGATAAGGATGTTTGCGCCCCCTGCGCGGCTGGGCATCCATTATGAGGCGCGCGGCATCGCCCGCGCGGTGCAGCGCCTTGGGCCACAAATGGCGCGGCGGGTATTTTTGCTGGCCGAGAAATTCGATGATGAAGCGCTATTGCAGGCTGGGTTTCTGGATCGGCTGGTCACCCCGAACGAGCTGCAATCGGCGGCCGCAGAAATGGCCGAGACCCTGGCCTCCATGGCCCCGACGGCGGTGCAGGGCATGAAGCGGACCATTCTGGAAATCAGCCAAGGCAGGCTGGATGAAACCGCTGCCAAAGCTCGGGGTGCCCAGTGTTTTGCCTCTGATGATCATCAAGAAGGGCTGGCCGCCATGCGCGAAAAACGTCCGCCGGAATTTACCGGAAAATAGGCCAAAACCGCCCGCGCCCGCTTGGCAATCACAACTGTGAAACAATCAGGGAAAATATTTTACAAACGCGCAAAACAGGCGGATAAGCCAAATATTCTCCGGCTTGGAAAATCCCTATGAATATTTACTCAACCGCTGCCATATCCTCGATTTCAGAGCCTCATCCGTGAGCGGGTTTGCGCTCGGGATTGTGCTATTTGCCGCTATCCTGCATGCCCTTTGGAATGCGCTGGTAAAGGCCAGCACCAACCGGCTGGCGATCATCGGGCTGGTGGCGGCGGGGCATGTGGTTTTGGGTATCGGGCTGGCAGCGCAATCGCCGATGCCTTCGCTTATTTCATGGGCCTTTATTCTTGGCTCCACCGTTATTCACTTTGGCTATTATTTCCTGCTTTACCACAGCTATCGGCTGGGGGATCTTAGCCATGTTTATCCGATTGCGCGCGGCATGGCGCCCGTTCTGGTGGCGCTCGGGGCGCAGATATTTGCCGGGGAATCGCTACCGCTTATGACATGGGCCGGCATCCTTTTGGCCTCGGGCGGGATATTTATGCTGGCAGGCAAGGGCGGAAATGGCCCAACACCGCCGCTTTTGGTTTTTACCGCCATGGGCACCGGCGTGATGATCGCCAGCTATTCGCTGGTCGATGGCATGGGGGTGCGGCTGGCAGGCACCGAAACGGGCTATATCGCTTGGCTATTTATTTTAGAGATTTTTGTGGTGATATTTGTGTTTTTCCGCCTCGGGGACAGGCGGCGAAAATTAAACCGGAAAACCGTTTTAATCGGGCTGCTGGGCGGGCTGATTTCGGCAATGGCTTATGGGCTGGTGATCTATGCCAAATCGTTTTCGCCCTTGGCCATGGTCTCCACCCTGCGCGAAACCTCGGTGGTTTTTGCCGCATTGATCGGCGTGATCTGGATGGGAGAGCGCCCATGGAAGCCGCGCCTGCTGGCTTCGGTGATTGTCGCCACAGGCGTCATTATCATGGCGTTAACCGCTACGGGATAAGGTGCAATTATTTTCCAAGGATTGCGCGGTGGCGCTCGTATGATAGGTATGGATCATAGCTACAGGAGAGTATTATGCGATATTTACTAACGGTTTCCTTTCTCGGCCTTGCCGCTTCCGGCGCTTTGGCGGGCGAATATAGCCTTGATAGCGAGGTAAGCGCCGTTACGGTTTATCCTGCCGGGGCCACGATTATCCGCGATATGGCGTTTGACCTGCCAGCCGGGCGGCATACATTGACGATTTCCGACATTCCCTATCCGTTTGTCAAAGAAACCCTGCGGCTATAT
>WFUK01000079.1 GCA_015485015.1 Paracoccaceae bacterium
GCTTATCGGTCAAGCGCTGCGCTTCGGTGCCGGCCTGCGCACCCGAGACCCCCGCGCCGCGGGTCATCGCGTCCATATTTTCATCCACCGCGCCGAGGATTTCGGAAATTCGAATACTATCACAAGAGCGCGCCAGCCGATAGCCGCCCCCCGGCCCGCGCACGGATTCAACGATTTTGGCGCGGCGAAGCTTTACAAATAGCTGCTCCAGATAGGCCAGCGATATATCTTGGCGCTCGGAAATTTCGGAAAGCGAAACCAGACTATCCTCACCGGCATTGGCCAGATCGGTGAGCGCAATCATTGCGTAGCGGCCTTTTGTGCTGAGTTTCATGCGCTCTCTTTCATGTGACTGTTGACGCAAGCCAAGCGAAACCTTAACTACGCTTTGAGGGTGGAAAATATTCGCCCCCCATCGCCCTTTTATGAAACCCGAGTGAAAAGGTCAACCTTTCATGTCGGGGCAAAAACACGCGGAGTGACGCAGCATGCCCGAGGTTATTTTTCCTGGTCCAGAAGGACGGCTCGAGGGCCGCTATCATCCGCAAAAAGCCAAAGATGCGCCGATTGCAATCATCCTGCACCCCCATCCCGAAATGGGCGGCACGATGAATAACAAGGTGGTTTATAATCTGCATTACAAGTTTTACGACATGGGTTTCACCTGTTTGCGGTTCAATTTTCGCGGTGTAGGCCGCTCGCAGGGCGAATTTGATCAGGGCATTGGCGAGCTGTCCGATGCCGCCTCGGCGCTGGATTATCTACAATCGCGCAATCCGAGCGCCAAGTTTTGCTGGGTCGCCGGCTTTTCCTTTGGCGCTTGGATTGGCATGCAGCTTCTGATGCGCCGCCCAGAGATCACGGGGTTTGTATCGGTTTCGCCCCCCGCCAATATCAATGATTTCACCTTCCTCGCGCCCTGTCCGGCTTCGGGCCTGATTATCAATGGCGCGGCAGATCGCGTGGTGCCGCCCTCTTCCGTGACCGACCTTTCGGGCAAGCTGAAAGAGCAAAAAGGCATCACCATCACCCATACCGAGGTCGAGGGTGCCGGGCATTTCTTTGATCCCGGCATGGATGAAATGCTGGGCAATGTGGATGAATATGTCCGCCGCCGGATGACAGAAACCAGCCGCTAAAGGGCCATCAATGTTTTGAGCATAAGCTGGAAAGACGCGCCGGGGTTGGCGATCTGGTTGACGGTGCCGGCAAGGGATATGCCCGTTTGCGGCGCATGAAAAATAAACGCTCCGGACAGGCCGGAATGGCCCAGCAGGTCGGGCTGTTTCTTGAAGGGTGAAAAGAACCACGGGGTGGCAAACCGCATCACCCCGCTGCCATATTGCAGCGGAAACATCACCTTGCGCCAATCATAAAGCCCGGGCAGCACGGCTGTATCAAACAGCCTGCCCTCAAAGAAGCCACGCAAAAAAGCCATCATCTCCGGCGCAGTGGAGACAATGCCGCCATCCGGGCCAAAGCTGGTCATCGCGCGGCGGATCTCCAGCGGGGCTGTTTTGTAATTGAGGATGCGCGGGGTGAGATCGCTGGCATCTTTGTAGAGATAGGTTCGGGCAAGGCCAAGCGGCGTGAAAATCCGCGCTTGCAGCACGTCTGCGATATCCCTTTCTTCGGCCAGTTCGATGATCCGGCCCAGAAGCTGATAATTGCTGTCGGAATAATAGGCCTTGCGCCCGGTGCCGGGGGGGAAGCTGGCTTGCATCTCCTTGGTCCAGCGCAGGGCGTCTTCATAGCGCCAGCTTTGGTCCTCCCCCGCCTGTAGCCGCCCGAGCAGGCTTTTGCCCATCCGCTTTTGCTGAAAATAATCCGGCAAACCACTGGTATGGGCCATCAGGTGGCGGAGGGTCAGGCGGGCGCTATAATCCTTGCCTTTGAAATTGTGCATCTGCGCCAGTTCTGCCGCTGGCAGATGGCTGGAGAGCGGGTCATCAAGGGTCAGCCGCCCGGCCTCGGCCAATTGCAGCAGGATGGCGGTGATATAAAGTTTTGTGGCCGAGGCAATGAAAAACGGATGATCACCGGACAGATTTCCGGCACTCGCGTCATAGCTAAACCCGTCAGCTTTTCGATATATTGATAATGCCGCGC
>WFUK01000080.1 GCA_015485015.1 Paracoccaceae bacterium
GATTGCCGCGGGCGAGGCGGATATCATTATCGGCACGCAAATGGTCGCCAAGGGCCATAATTTCCCGCATCTGACGCTGGTGGGGGTGATCGATGCCGATCTTGGCCTGCAAGGCGGCGACCTGCGCGCGGCGGAAAAAAGCTTTCAGCTTATCCGGCAGGTGGCGGGCCGCGCGGGGCGGGCCGAAAAGCCGGGCCGGGCGCTATTGCAAAGCTTTCAGCCCAATCACCCCGCGATCGAGGCCATTCTTTCCGGTGACGAGGAAGCCTTTTGGAAGGCCGAAGCCAAGGCGCGGCTTGAGGCAAACATGCCGCCTTATGGCCGCCTCGCGGGGGTGATTGTATCCAGCCCCAAGCAGGAGCAGGCCTTCGAGATTGCGACCCACCTAGCCCGCAACGCCCAGCCGCTGCTGGCCATCGGGGCGCAAATATTCGGCCCTGCCGCCGCGCCGATTGCCAAAATCCGAGACCGCTACCGCGTGCGCTTGCTGGTGAAGGCCAGCAAAGGCGCGCCGCTGCAAAAGGCGTTGCGACAATGGGTGAAGCCGGTAAATACCCCGAGCAATTTGCGGATCGCGCTGGATATCGACCCGCAAACTTTTTTCTAAGCCTGCATTGTAGCCCGCGAGACAGCACCCTCTTGGAACTGGTGGATTAAGACAACGGCACCCCGGTTTGCTATCCATACCCCCCTCTGTAGACACGTCATATATGACATGTCTACAGAGGGGGGTATGAACGCAGGCACAATAAATGGACGTTTGGTAAATTGGAGCTTTGCCACTCATAGGGAAAGAATGGCTGGCTTATTCATAAATGTTGCCGCTTGCTCCAACACCCAAAGGTCTGCCCACGAAATACCGCCTTCAGTTTGGTTTTCGAAAGATGCTACACAAAAATAATAGGACTAGGCATGGCCAAACTCGCTCGGCGGGTCGAGCCGCTAAATCAGCTGCTCGTAAACGCTGATCGCCAGCCCGCGCAGGGTGTCTTTGCTGGCCTGCCCGACCAAAGCATAAGACATATCCTTATCCACCCAATAAAACGCCTGTAGCCCGTTTAGATCAAGAAACTGAAAGGCGGTTTCGGCGGCATCCGGTGTCGGGGCCACATATAGTGTTATCCGCGCACCCGATTGATTTTCATACATAAACTGCCCTGCATTCAGCCCCATATTGGGCAAAAGTCGCCCGCCAAGCAACGAGAATCCGGCTTGGGCCAAATCGGGGGCTTGAATATCTCCACCCAAGCGGTTGGAGAGCCATTTCAGCAAATGATCCTCCCGCTCCACCCGCACCTCCACCGGATGGATCACCTCGCTCACGAAGGTCGCATGCGCATCCATCGCCATTTGCACAGGGCTGGCAACGGCCATTGGCTGCACCGCACCGCGCAATGCCCAGCCGCCACCGGCGCCAATTGCGGCCACCGCAATCATTGCCGCCAGCGCCTGCCAGCCAAACCCGTGCGAAGCCGCAACCGGCAGCGCCAGCCCCTCGCCCGCAGGGAAGCTCTGGCGCAGCTCTGCGGCCTGGAGCGCCCAATCGTCCAGCATCTCTTGCGCCTCGGGGTGATCCCGCACCCATTGTTCTACCTCGGCCCATCGCGCCTCGGATAGCTCGCCATCAAAATAGGCGTGCAATTCGTTTTCCTGCACCGCTTTGCTCATTTCACACTCCTCAACCGGATCGGCTCCGGATCTTCATCTCGCATCCCACGCAGCGCCGCCCTAGCCCGCGCCAAGCGAGACATCAGGGTGCCCTTCGGGATATCCAGTATTTTACAGGCCTCCACATAGCTAAACCCCTCAACCGCGATCAAAAGCAACGCCTGTCGCTGATCTACCGGCAAGCGTTGCATATGTCGCGCGGTTTCCCGCAGCGCCGTGCGCCCCTTTTGCGCATCGGGCGCGGTGAGCTGCGCATCCTCCACCGCTTCAAAGCGCGCCTTAGCCTCGGGGCGGCGCAGCTGGTCGCGGTGGATATTCAACATCATCCGAAACAGCCACGAGCGCACCGCCCCCGTTGGCTTCCATAAATTCCGCTTGCGCAGCGCGCGCTCAAGGCAATCCTGAACCAGATCATCCGCTAGCACCGGATCGCGCAGCATCGCCCGCGCATAGCGCTGCAATGCCGGAATTGCCGCTTCAACCTCGTCCAAAAATGCCATTTCGCCTCCTGCTGCCTACTTACATGAAAAACGCAGGCGCGGCCAAAATAATCCCGCCGGCTCAAAAAAATTGCGGTTGATGGCGCGGCTTTCTGGCCAAGCGCGGCAAACCCCGCTAAGACTAGGGGAAAACCGAGGATAAAATGAGCCATAAGACCATCATCCCCCAGCCGGGCATCCTGAATATATCGCCTTATGTGGCGGGCAAAAGCGTGGCCAAAGGCGGCAATCGCGTCACCAAGCTTTCCTCCAACGAAAACCCGCTTGGCCCCAGCCCGATGGCGCGGGCCGCCTATATCGAGGCGGCGGGGGCGCTGGAAACCTATCCAAACTCTGACCATGCCAGCCTGCGCGAGGCCATTGCCAAAGTGCATGGGGTGGCAGCGGAGCGCGTGATTTGCGGCGCTGGATCAGACGAGATTATCGCTTTTCTGTGCAACACCTATGCCGGGACGGGCGACGAGGTGCTATATAGCCAATACGGCTTTTCGATGTATCCGATTTCGGCCATGGCCGCCGGCGCAACCCCCGTGCAAGCCGAGGAAACCAACCTGCATACGGATGTGGACGCGCTGCTTGCCGCCTGCACCGAGCGCACAAAATTGGTATTTGTCGCCAACCCCAATAACCCCACCGGCACCATGATTTCGGAGGCGGAGATCGCACGCTTGGCTTCCGGCCTGCCACCACAAGCCTTGCTGGTGCTGGACGGGGCTTACGCCGAATTTGTCGAGGGTTTTAACGGCCACGCGGCGCTGGTGGAATCCCGCGATAATGTGGTCATGACCCGCACCTTTTCCAAGATTTATGGCCTTGGCGGCGCCCGCATCGGCTGGGGCTATGGGCCAGCGCATGTGATCGAGGCGCTGAACCGTGTGCGCGGGCCGTTTAATGTGTCTGCCGCCGCGCTGGCTGCGGCGGAGGCGGCGGTGCTGGATGGGGATTATACCGAAAAATGCCGTGTGGAAAATGCCAAGTGGCGGGGCTGGCTGCGCAATGAGCTAAGCGCCATCGACCTAGCCTCGAATAAGAGCTTTGCCA
This sequence comes from Paracoccaceae bacterium, assembly GCA_015485015.1. Taxonomy (GTDB): domain Bacteria; phylum Pseudomonadota; class Alphaproteobacteria; order Rhodobacterales; family Rhodobacteraceae; genus UBA3077. The sequence continues at coordinate 3,210 of WFUK01000080.1, forward strand.
ATTTCATTGTGCCGAAATTTGCCAACAAACAGGCCGCCGCCGAGGCCGATGCTTACCTTCAAACCAAAGGCTTGGTGGTGCGGGCGCTGGGGGGCTATGGCTTGCCGGAATATCTGCGCATCACCATTGGTGACGAAATCGCCTGTCGCGCCGTGGCTTCGGCCCTCACAGATTTTATGAAAGGCGCTCGCGCATGAGCCAGTATAAACACGTCGCCCTGATCGGGCTGGGGCTGCTGGCCTCCTCTATCAGCCTTGCCATGCGCCGCGAGGGCATGGCGGCGCGCATCACCGGCACCGCGCGCTCGAAATCCACCCGCGATACCGCGCTTGAAATCGGCCTTGTGGATGCGGTATTCGAGAGCGCCGCCGAGGCGGTGAAGGGCGCGGATCTGGTGATCCTTTGTGTGCCGGTCGGGGCCATGGGCGCGATTGCCAAAGAGATCGCGCCGCATCTCGCGGCGGGCTGCACCGTTAGCGATGTTGGCTCGGTCAAGCAGGCCGTGGCCGAGGCGGTAGGCCCGCACATGCCCGAAAACGTGCATCTTATCCCCGCCCACCCGATGGCAGGCACCGAAAAATC
>WFUK01000081.1 GCA_015485015.1 Paracoccaceae bacterium
CCACGAAGCCATCCCGCAGGCGCACCGTCAGCAGCCCTAGCCCGAGCTGCCGGCACAGCCGCGTATTATCCTTTAGCGCCTTGGCCTTGGGCGGCTTGGGGATCGCCAAGTAAACAAGGTTAGACACCTTCTGCCGCGCCAGCCCCTGATGCACCAGCGCCAGCGAAAACCCGAGCTTCAGCTCCACCAGCACCGGCTCCTCCTCGCCCCGAACCGCCACCACATCCACCGCGCCAATCTCGCCCTTTACCACATACCCTTGCCCCTCTAAAAAGGATTTTACGGGTGCGTAAAGGTCTGTCTCACGAGGTTTCATCCGGCAAGCCTACCCCCGCTCTGCCGCCTTGCAAAGCGCAAAATTTGTGCTAGTCTTGCGCCGCAACCAAAGGAGCGCCCCGACAGTGACCAAGTGACACGGCCCCGCCGCACACCCCCGATCGCCCCGCGCCTTAAGCGCGGGATCAGGACACTTGAACACTGAAAGGAGGCACCTATGCCCTCCCTTATTTATGACGTTGCCGTCTCGATTGACGGCTATATTGCTGGCCCCAATGGCGACATTTCCGGCTTCCCAATGGAAGGCCCCCATGCCGAGGCCTATGCCGCACGGCTGTCGGATTATCCCGCTGTTATCATGGGTAAAAACACCTATGAGTTTGGCTATGCCTACGGGTTGCCAGCGGGGGCGCGCCCCTATCCGCATATGGAGCATCTGATCTGCTCCAGCAGCATTGCGCTGCCGGAAAGCAGCGAGGTCACCGTTGCCCGCAACGGCTGGCTCAAGGCGCTCGATGCCCTCATGGCGCGGCACCCATCGGTTTATCTTTGTGGCGGTGGCATGCTGGCGGGCTTTCTGCTTGCCAATGGCCGCATTACCGAGCTTCGGCTTAAGCGCGTGCCGATTGTGCTGGGGCAGGGCACCCCGCTTTTTGCAGGCTGTGCTGCGGCCAAGGCGCGGTTGCTGAGCGCCGAGCCTTATGAAAACGGTGTTGTTTACCAGCACTATAGAATAGGGTGACAAAACCATTTCGTCGCTCTATAAGAGCGGCGAAATATTGCAGCGCAGCAAAAGGCGATCCCATGATCAAGATTTTCGGCCATCAGGCCCCCGACACAGACGCAACCGCCTCCGCCCTGATTTGGGCATGGTATCTCAACGAGATCAAAGGCAAACCCGCCACCGCCTATGTGCTGGGCGAGCCAAACACCGAAGCCGCTTTTGTGCTGAAGCGCTGGGGCTTTGAAACGCCGGAAATCCTCACGGGGATCGAGGCGGATGAAAAGGTGGTGATTGTGGACACTAATAACCCAGCCGAGCTTTTTCCCAATATTTCCGACGCCGATATCCGGCAGGTGATTGACCACCACGCCCTCGCGGGTGGGCTTTCCACCAAAGGCCCGATCAATATCACCATCCGCCCCGTGGCCTCGACCGCTACGGTGATGATGGCGATCATCCCCACCGAGGCGATCGAGAAAATGCCGGATGCGATCAAGGGGCTGGTGCTGAGCTGCATCCTATCAGACACGCTGGAATTCCGCTCGCCTACCACCACGCCGCGCGATGTGTCTTTGGCGCATAAGCTGGCGAAGGATCTGGGCCTGAATATTCCTGACTATGCCAGCGAGATGTTTGCCGCCAAATCCGATATTTCGCATTTCAGCGATGCCGAGCTGCTGCGGCTTGATTCAAAAGTTTTCACGCTGGAAGGCCAGAAGTTTCGCGTTTCGGTGCTGGAAACCACCGCGCCGAAGATCGTGATGGACCGCGTTGAAAGCCTGAATGCCAGCATGGAAGCGGTGGCGAAGGCGGATGATGTTGATCAGGTCCTGCTTTTTGTGGTCGATATCCTGAGCGAAGCCTCGACCTTGCTGCTGCCCAATGAGGCCGTGCGCTCGATCGCCAAAAAATCCTTTGATGTTGATGTCTCGGGCGATACGGCATTGCTGCCCGGCATTGTGTCTCGCAAAAAGCAAATCATCCCTAAATTGAAGGTTTAAGCCATGCCCCGAGGACATAATTTGCCAGTCGGCACGATGTATATTGACGAGCTGGAGGTCGGTATGAGCCGGTTTGTGGAAAAGAAGATCGACGACGAGGTGATCCGCGCTTTTGCCATTCTTTCCAGTGATCACAACCCGATCCACATGGATGAGGAATATGCTTCTGGCACGCCGTTTCAGGGCCGTATTGCCCATGGCATGATCGGGGCCGGGCTGATTTCGGCGGTGATCGGCGAGCAGTTGCCGGGGCATGGCACGATTTACCTCAAGCAAGACCTCAAATTTACCGCACCTGTGCGCCCCGATGATGTGGTGCGCGCCGAGGTGACCATCCACGATATTGATATCCGCACCCGCCGTGTGGGGCTTGATTGCATCTGCCGTGTGAGCGATACAGTGGTGATCGAGGGCAAGGCATTGGTGCTGGCACCCCGCCGCGAATAAGGGCGAGATATGCAGATTTTTGAGCGGTATAGCGATATTCCGGTGCGCGGGGCTTCCGTGGCGATGGGGAATTTTGACGGGGTGCATCTGGGCCACCGCTCGGTGATCAACCTTGCCAAGCGTGAAGGCGCGCCGCTGGGTGTAATTTCGTTTGAACCACATCCGCGTAGCTTTTTTGCGCCGGATAGCCCGCCGTTTCGGCTGATGAATGTGGCGTCCAAGCGGCATCGGCTTGCCAAAATCGGTGTTGATGTGCTGTATGATCTGCCGTTTGACAAGGCGCTTTCCAGCCTCACCGCGCTTGAATTTGTCCGCGATGTTCTGGGGGCTGGCTTGGGTATTTCCCATCTTGTGGTGGGCGAGGATTTCCGTTTTGGCAAGGGGCGCGAGGGTGATGTGGCGTTTTTGCAAAAGCACGGGCCGGAATATGGTTTTGAGGTTAGCGTGGCACCCTTGGTATCGGGGGTGAATGGCCCTTATTCCTCCTCGGCTATTCGCGCAGCATTGGCGGCGGGGCAGCCCGAGGAAGCCGCCAAAATGCTCGGCCATTGGCACCGTATAGACGGGGTGGTTGAAAAGGGCGATCAGCGCGGGCGCGAGCTTGGTTTTCCAACGGCAAATATATCGGTCGGGGGGCTGCACCTGCCGCGTCTCGGGGTTTATGCGGTGCATTTTGATGTGCTGAATGGCCCGCTGAAAGGCAGCTATCATGGCGCGGCCTCTTTAGGGGTTCGGCCGACCTTCGGGCGCAACAGCCCCAATCTTGAAACCTTCGTTTTTGATTTCGAGGGCGATCTATACGGCGCGGATGTCTCGGTGGCTCTTGTCTCTTTTCAACGTCCAGAGCTGAAATTTGATAGTTTGGATGGATTAATCGAACAAATGCACAAGGATTGCGACATTAGTCGCGAGACCTTGAAACATGCGTAAGCGCTTTTGGGAAAAGCTGCCGCTCGGAGATATGACAGCTGAGGAATGGGAGGCGCTTTGCGATGGTTGCGGCAATTGCTGCCTGATCAAGCTGGAGGATGAGGACACGGGAAATTTTTTGTTCACCAATGTTTCTTGCCGCCTGCTAGATACCAAAACCTGCCAATGCGGCAACTATGCCCTGCGTAAGCAGATCGTCAAAGATTGTGTCATTCTCACCCCCGATAACATCAAAACC
>WFUK01000082.1 GCA_015485015.1 Paracoccaceae bacterium
GAGTTGGAAACATCCAGCACCACGATGGTATCGGGTGTTTCGGTGGTTTGCGCCAATAGCTGAGGTGCCGAGGCGGCCAAAATGGATGTTGCAATCAGGCCGGCTTTCAACATGGTAATTCCCTTCAAAAAATATGTTTTTGCTTTTGTTAACACATTTCAGAGGGATCAAAAACATTTTTTGGCGATGATTCGCACCGGCTTTCAATCCGGAACGGCCTGCGCCCCGCTCAAGATGGAAGCGGGGCGCAGGCATATTCGGAGGTCGATTATTGCACCTCGATCATCTGGCTGGCCAGCACCTCGCCCGCACCGGAATAGTAGCGCAGCTCGTAGCTGCCCGTGGCGCGCGGTGCGATGAGCTGTGCGCTGCCAGACCTGGCCGCGCGGGCAATCGCCAGCACGGAATCGCTTGGCGCGCCAGCTTCGCTGAGGCCGATATAATCCTCTGCGCCCATCGGTCCGGTAAAGCTGATGGCAATCCGGCTGCGCGGCCCAATGCTTTCTGCTGCGCTTATGGTAGCGCCCATCATTGGCTCGGCCATGGTCTCGGCCTCCATCGCGGTTTCTTCTGTGGCAGCCCCGTCCATAGGGCCGGCATCCATATCCCCCATCATCGATTGCAGCGCCGTTTTCAGGGCGGCGGTTGTTTCAGCGCTCACAAAAAGCCCGCCGGTTTGATCCGCCAGATATTCCAGCTCCGCCTGCTCGCCCGCATCCACCACATCAAAAGCAATCACATGCGCGGTGAAATCAAGGCTGTTGCTCCCCAGCTCATCCGCCAAGGCTTTCAAATTCCCGTCGCAGCTTTCCACCCCGTCCGTAACCAAAACAATCCGGCCAGAGCGGGTTTTGTATTCCAGCGCGTCTGCGGCTTGATCCACAGCCGCCACCAAAGGCGTGCGCCCATGCGGCGTAAGCCCGTTTACGGCGGCGGAGAAAGTGGCGGCCTCAAGCGGCCCCACCGGCAAGACCATCTCGATATCGTTGCAGCCATCGTTTGTGCCTAGCCCATAAGCCATCAAGCCAAATTCGGAATCCGTTTCCAGCCCGTCCACCAGCTCTCCCAATACCTGCCGCGCGATCGCAATTTTGGATACCCCGTCGATCTGCCCCCACATGGAATTGGATACATCCAGCACCACGATGGTATCCGGATAGGCCATCTCCTGGGCGGTGGCGGGGCTAAAGCTGGCGGCCACAAGGCCGGCAATGGTTAATTTTTTCAACATGGGTTCCGTTCTCCTGATCGGTAATTTTCGTCTCCCCAGCCCTAGCGGAACCGCGCTCACATAGAAATTCACGTATGTGAACGATTTGGTGAGAAACTGAAACACTTGTAGGGGCTGGTCCCATCCCTTACATAGGCAAGGCAACCAGCGGAGCCTGCCCATGCCTATCACCCGAATTCTAAGCGTCGCCCTGTCGATTTTTGCCATTGATCGCTTGCTGAAAATCTGGACGGTTGAATGGATGGACCTGCGCAATCTTTATGTGATCGAGGTCTGGCCGCCTTATTTCACCCTGAAAATGGGCTGGAACGAGGGTATTAATTTTGGCCTATTCGGCTCGGGCAGCGATATCACCAAATGGTTGCTGGTGGGCATCGGGGTGGCGATATCCGTGATGCTGGTTATCTGGTTTCGCAAGGCCAAAGGGTTGTGGCTGCAACTCTCGGTCGGGATGGTGGTGGGCGGCGCTGTCGGCAATATTTTTGACCGGCTAACCTACGGCGCGGTCGCCGATTTTCTCAATGTAAGCTGCTGCGGGTATAACAACCCCTACGCCTTTAATTCCGCCGATGTAGCAATTTTTATCGGTGTGGTCGGGCTGATATTCTTGGACGAATCCCCCAAGAAAAAGAAAAAGCGCAAAGCCTGATCCGCCGTTCACGCTTTCGTATCTGCGCTTGATGTTTGGGCGCGGGCCATTATCTTGAGCCCATAAAAGCAGGGAGACCATAATGCGGAAAATTCTTTTGGCCACGCTAGCCATGGCCATCGCGCCGATTGCGCAGGCCCAGCAGGTGCCGGTTACCAGTTATACGCTGGCTAACGGCATGGAAGTGGTGGTGATCGAGGATCACCGCGCGCCGATTGTCACCCATATGGTCTGGTATCGCGTTGGCGCGGCCGATGAGCCGGTGGGCAAATCCGGCATCGCGCATTTTCTAGAACACCTGATGTTCAAAGGCACCGAAGCCGTGCCGGACGGCACTTTTTCCGAGGTGATCGAGGCCAATGGCGGTGATGATAACGCCTTCACCTCACAAGATTATACCGCCTATTACCAGCAGGTCGCGGTTGATCGCCTGCCCCTGATGATGGAAATGGAGGCCGACCGGATGCGCGGCCTTATTCTGGATGATGCCGCCATGCTGACCGAGCGCGATGTGGTGCTGGAGGAGCGCGCCCTGCGCACCGATAGCGACCCCGGCTCGCTATTTTCCGAGCAGCGCGACGCAGCACAATTCCTCAATCACCCTTACGGCACGCCGGTGATCGGCTGGCCAGACGAGGTCAACGCCCTCACCCTGCAAGACGCGCTTGATTTCTACCAGCGGTTCTACGCCCCCAATAACGCCATTCTGGTGGTGGCGGGCGATGTGCAGCCCGAAGATGTTCTGGCCTTGGCCGAGCAATATTACGGTCCCCTCACCCCGTCTGACGGCATTGCAAAACGCCTGCGCCCGCAAGAGCCACCCCAGCGCGCCGAGCGCCGGATTACCTATCGTGACGAGCGGGTCGCCACCCCTTATGTGATGCGCACCTATCTGGCCGGGAACCGCCAAGCCGGCGCGCAGGAAAAAGCCGCCGCGCTCGGCCTGTTGGCCGATGTGCTGGGCGGCGGGGGCATTACCTCGCTTCTGGGTCAAAGGCTGCAAATCGAAGAGGGCATCGCGCTGGCTTCGGGGGCGTTTTATAGCGGGCTTTCCTATGATCCCGATACCTTTGGCATGTATGTGGTCCCCAAGCCCGGCACCACCCTGCCCGAGGCCGAGGCCCGCATGGATGCCACCCTTGAATATCTGCTGGAAAACGGGGTTGACCCGGATCGCCTCGCCCGCTCCAAAGCCTCGCTGCTGGCCAGCGAGATTTATGCCATGGATAGCCAACGCGGCTTGGCCCAGCGCTACGGCGCGGCCCTGACCTCGGGCTTGACGGTAGCCGATGTGGCCGCATGGCCCGCTATTTTGCAAGCCGTGACCGAAGACGATATTCTGGCAGCCGCCAAGGAGGTGCTGGATATTCGCCGCTCCGTTACCGGCTATCTGACAGGCACAGAGGAGACCAGCCAATGATCCGTATTCTCGCCACGATCGTAGCCTTCACCCTTGGCATCCTGCCCGCCAGCGCCGCCACCCATATTCAGGAGGTCACCTCGAAAGGCGGCATCACCGCATGGCTGGTGCAGGAAGAAAGCATCCCCATGGTATCGCTGCAATTCAGCTTTCTCGGCGGTGCCTCGCAAGACACCCCCGAAAAGCTCGGCGCGACCAACCTGATGGTCGGCCTGCTGGAAGAGGGCGCGGGAGAGCTGGACGCCACCGCCTTTGCCCAGCGGACCGACGAGCTGGGCGCGCGCTTCAGCTTTAATACCGGCCGCGATAGCGTCAGCATCACCGCCTCGATGCTGACCTCGAACCTAAGCGAAAGCGTGGCCCTGCTGCGCCTCGCCCTGATCGAACCGGCCTTTAACGAGGTCGCCTTTGAGCGGGTGCGCGAGCAGGTGAATTCCGGCCTGCGCTCGGATAAAACCGACCCGCAAGCCATCGCCGGCACCGAATTCCGCGCGCTGGTATTCCCCGATCATCCCTATGGCCGCTCCACCGATGGCACATTGGAAACCGTGGCCGCGCTCACGCCCGACGATATGCGCGCCGCCCATCGGCAGGCTTTCGGGCGCAATAATCTGGTGATCGGCGTGGTGGGAGATATCACCCCCGAGGCGCTGGGCGAATTGCTCGATAATCTGCTGGGGGCCTTGCCGGACGATATCGTGGATCGGGTGCCGGATGTCGAGCCTACATTAAGCGCGGGCATCACCGCGATTGATTTTGAAACCCCGCAATCGGTGATCATGTTTTCCCAACCCGGGCTGGCGCGCGATGATCCGGATTATCTGACGGCCTTTGTGCTGAACCATATCATGGGCGGGCGCTCCTCTACTGCGCGGCTGAATGTGGAGCTGCGCGAAAAGCGCGGGCTGACCTACGGGATCTCCAGCTACCTGCTGCCCTATCAGCATTCCGCGATCTATATGGGCAGCCTTTCCAGCGGCAATGATACCGCTAGCGAGGCCGTCGCCCTAGTGCGCGAGGAATGGGCGAAAATGGCTGAAACCGGCGTCACCGCCGAGGAGCTGGCCATCGCCCAGCGCTATCTCACGGGAGCCTATGCGCTGCGCTTTGACGGAAATGCCAAAATCGCCGGTATTCTGGCAGGGCTACAGCTGGCCGAGCTGCCGATCACCTATGTGCGCGATCGCAATGATCTGGTAAATGCGGTAACGCTGGAAGAGATCAACCGCGTGGCCACGCGGCTATACCAACCCGAAAAGCTGCGTTTTGTGGTGGTCGGGCAACCCGAAGGGCTGCCCGCCGAATAACCCGCTTCCGGCTTTCAGAATCACATGCCCCCATGCTAGCTATGGGGGCATGAACCCGCAAAACCCCCATATCCTGCAAGATCGCCAGCCGATCCGGCAGCTAGACGATGCCGCCGCCAACCGCATTGCGGCTGGCGAAGTGGTGGAGCGTCCGGCCTCCGCCATCAAGGAGTTGGTGGAAAACGCGCTGGATGCCCAAGCCCGCAAGATCGAAATCAGCTATAGCGATGGCGGCAAAACCCTGCTGCGGGTGCTGGATGATGGCACCGGTATTCCGAAGGCCGAGCTACCCTTGGCCCTCTCGCGCCACGCCACCTCGAAGATCGACGGCTCCGACCTGCTCAATATCCATTCCTTCGGCTTTCGCGGCGAGGCCCTGCCCTCGCTCGGCGCGGTCGGGCGGCTCGGCATTACCTCGCGTTTTATCGGGGCGGATAGCGCTTACAGGATCGTGGTAGATGGCGGCAAGCTTGGCGCGCTGGCCCCGGCGGCCGGGCCAAAAGGCACGATGGTCGAGCTGCGGGACCTGTTCCACGCCACCCCCGCACGGCTGAAATTCCTGCGCAGCGAAGTGGCCGAGGCGCGGGCGATTGGCGATGTGGTCAAACGGCTGGCCATGGCTGCGCCCGATGTCGGCTTTGTGCTGCGCGATATGACAGGCGGCGGCGAGGGTCGGGTGCGCTTCAGGGCCGATGCGGGCACGGATGACGCTCCGCTTCAGGCAAGGCTACGCCAGATCATGGGGCGGGAATTTATGGAAAACGCGCTGGAGATCGACACGATGCGCGAAGATATCCGCCTAAGCGGCTTTGCGGCCCTGCCGACATATTCGCGCGGTGCGGCGGTAGCGCAGTTTTTCTTCGTCAATAACCGCCCCGTGCGGGATAAGCAGCTGCACGGGGCTTTGCGCGCCGCCTATTCCGATTTCCTCAGCCGCGATCGCCATCCGGCGGCAGTGCTGTTTATTGATTGCCCGCCCGAGCAGGTGGATGTGAATGTGCATCCCGCCAAGGCCGAGGTGCGCTTTCGCGAGCCGGGCGTGGTGCGCGGGCTGATCGTCAGCGCGCTCAAGCACGCGCTGGCCGAGGCGGGCCACCGCGCCTCCACCACCGTCGGCGCGGCCACATTGGGCGCGATGCAGCCCGAGCCTCGCCCCGATCTGCTTTACCAGATGCCGCTAAACCGCGAGCGCGGGTTTACCTCTGCTACGGGTTTCGCCGAGCAGGACGGCTGGCAGGCAGGTCGGGTGGAAGCCCCGCCGCAAGCGCCATTGCCCGACGACCTGCCATTGGGCGTGGCGCGCGCGCAGCTGCATGAAAACTATATCGTGGCGCAAACCGCCAGCGGCATGGTGATCGTGGACCAGCACGCCGCCCATGAACGCATGGTCTATGAGCGCCTAAAGGCCCAATCCGGCGCAAAAGCCGTGCCTTCCCAAGCCCTGCTGATCCCCGAGATCGTCGAGCTGCCCGCCGCCGATTGCGCCCGCCTGCTGGAAGCCGCCGAAGCCATGCAGGGGCTGGGGCTGGTCTATGAGGCCTTTGGCGAGGGCAGTATTTGCGTGCGCGAAACCCCCGCCATTTTGGGCGAGATCAACGCCGGCAAGCTGCTGGAAGATATCGCCGATGAGCTGGCAGATCTTGGCCAAAGCCAGACGGTAAGAGACCGGATCGAAGCGGTGCTGAGCCGGATGTCTTGCCATGGCTCCATCCGCTCGGGCCGCCGGATGAGCGGCGAGGAAATGAACGCGCTATTGCGCGAAATGGAAGCCACACCCCATTCCGGCCAGTGCAACCATGGCCGCCCCACCTATGTGGAGCTGAAGCTGGCTGATATCGAGCGGCTATTCGGGCGCAGCTAGCTTGCGCGCAGGGCGGAAAAGTGGGAAAAGACCGCAACCAAAGGATCAGCCATGACCGAAAAACCCATCGCCGACCACCCTTTGCGCTATGCGCTCAATAACGAGCTGCATGCGCGCCCCTTTCCCGAGCTTACCGCCCCCTGCCGCGCGGCTTATCTCGCCATCAAGCAGCCCAGCGGCGCGGCCAAGCGGGATCGCGCGCAGGATCGCGCCCATCTGGTGGCGTTGCTCGATCGCTTCGGCGCGGCCCATCCGGCTCCCGAGGCCACCCATCATGCGGTCAGCCTCGGGCGCAGCTTTTTGAAATGGGAAATGCATTCGGAATTTGTCAGCTATACGCTTTATGCCGACGGGGTTGAGGAGCGGCCATTTGATGGCAATGCCTTTGATCTATTCCCGAAAAGCTGGCTGGCAGAGGCCCCGGGGGTAGTGATTTCGTCGGTTCTGGTGCGGATGGAAACCGCTGATTTTGCGACCAGCTCCATGCCGGATCTCAGCCAGAAACTGGCGACGTATGTTGTGTCGGAAAGCCTGACGATCTCGCAGGTGGTGGATGGCGAAGCCGTGGTTGCCAGCGATTTTCGTATCGACGAAAACGGCCATGTCCGCTTTGCCATTGTGGCCAATACCGGCGTTAGCCAGCGCCGCCTTGGCCGCATCGCCCAGCGCTTGCTCGAAACCGAAACCTATATGAATGCCTCTATGCTCGGCTTTCCGGTGGCGCGGATGGTGGTGGAGCAAACCGACGAAATGCAAGACGAGCTGACCGGCATTTATGACCGCCTCTCCGAGGATAAAAGCAAGGATTCGTCCACCTTGGAAGACCTGCTCGGCCTTGCGGGGCGGATCGAGAATCTGGTATCGCGCACCGCGTTTCGCTTCGGGGCCACGGCGGCCTATGCCAAGCTGGTGGAGCAACGCATAAAAATGCTGCGCGAGGCGCGGTTTGACGGGCGGCAGATGATTTCGGAATTCATGATGCGGCGCTATGAGCCGGCCATGCGCACCTGCCTTTCCGCCAAGGCGCGGCTGGAAGATCTTTCGGCCCGCACCGAGCGCGCGGCGGATCTTTTGCGCACAAGGGTGGATGTGGAAAATGCCGAGCAAAACAAGCAGGTGCTAAAGCGCATGGACCAGCGCGCGGGGCTTCAGCTACGGCTGCAAGAAACCGTCGAGGGGCTTTCGGTGGTGGCGATCAGCTATTATGCGGTATCGCTGCTTGGCTATTTGCTGGCCCCCGCCGCGCCCGCCTTGGGGCTGGAAAAATACCAGCTGATCGCGGCGCTTACCCTGCCGGTGGTGCTGGCGGTATGGCTGATTGGCAAGCGGGTGCGCAAAAAACTGAAATAGCGCGGCTTGCGCTCGGGGTTTTTGAGGCGTATAGGGCGGGCGTGCCGGGCTTTCCGGCAGAAGTCACCGCTGACCTTCTATAAAAATACGGGATAAAATGATGAATCGTGGATTAATACTTGGCGTTCTCGCCATGGCTACCATCGTGGTGGCCAGCAATATACTGGTGCAATTCCTGCTCGGGGATTGGCTGACATGGGGGGCTTTCACCTATCCCTTCGCCTTTTTGGTAACGGATCTGATGAACCGCACTTATGGTGTGCGCCAAGCCCGCAAGGTGGTATTTTTCGGTTTTTTGGTCGGGGTGGCCTGCTCGCTGATCGGCACCCAGATCATGCTGGAATATGGGCCTGCGGTAAGCCTGCGTATCGCGCTGGCCTCTGGCACGGGCTTTTTGCTGGCGCAGTTGAGCGATGTTCTGGTGTTTGACCGGTTGCGCCGTGGTCGCTGGTGGCGCGCGCCGCTGGTCAGCTCGCTTATTGGTTCCTCGCTCGATACCGTGCTGTTTTTCAGCATTGCCTTTGCCGGCGCGTTTATCTTCCTTGATCCGGGCCAGCCCAATGCTTGGGCGCGCGAGGTTATGCCGATGTTTGGCTTTGGGCCGGCAGCGCCGCTTTGGGTCAGCCTTGCGCTGGCGGATTTTGCCGTGAAGATGAGCCTCGCCCTGGTGGCGCTGGGGCCGTATCGGCTGGTGATCGGCCGGATCTCACCGGCGCGGGCATAATTTATTTGCCTTTAAGGGAATTGGCGCTAAGCTCCTTTTATCTGAAACTTTGGAAAGGAGGTGCCGATGTCTATTGGGATATTGGAGAACATGGTTAAGGAATTGCGGGAGATGAAAATCTGAGCGGGGAAGCCCGTTTCAGGTGGCGCATATCCTGACCACCTCCAAACTCGAGTTTGGGCCGCCGCGATTGATCGTGGCGGCCCTTTCCATTATAGAGGGCGCTCACCCAGCGGAGCCAGCCATGTATGACCTTACCCTTATTCGCCACGGACAGGCCCAAACCGGCGCCACCACCGAAGCCGGCTATGATAACCTCTCGGAACTGGGCCAGCAGCAGGCGCGCTGGCTGGGCGAGCATATTCGCGCCAATCATGGCTATGATCATGTGATTTCCGGCAGCCTCAATCGCCAAGTGCAAACGGCGCAGGGGCTGGGGCTGGAGGCACCGCACATGGTGGATGAGCGCCTGAATGAAATGGATTATTTCGGGCTGGCCGCCAGCCTCGAGAAAATCCACAACGTGCCGTGGCCGACCTCGGAAACCGAATTCCTGACCCATGTGCCGCAGCTGATCACCGCCTGGCGCGCGGGCGATATCGAGGACGGGCTGGAAAGCTATGACGATTTTTGCACCCGTATCACGGCCGCGCTGGAGGATGCCGCCAAGCTGGAGGGGCGGGTGCTGCTAACCACCTCGACGGGGGTGATCAGCACCTTGGCGACGCTCTCTCTGGGGCTGGATGTGGCGGCGAAATGCAAGATGTTTGTCTCGGTCGCGCACACCTCGCTGCACCGTTTTGCGGTGCGGACAGACGGGCTGCACCTGACGCAATTCGCCGCCACCCCGCATTTTGATACCCCCGAGCGGGTGGTGCATAAGACGTTTATCTAAGCCGGGCGCCAAACGGGGCCAGCATATCTGCAAAAAGGCGCTGTGCGTTGCGGTCTTCCTCCAATGCGCCGATCCAGCCGGATATTGAAACCGCGCAGATATCCGCACGGGCTTCCAGCGCCTTAATCGCTTGCGCCAAACCCGCTGCTGAAGGCCCGCCGGATACCGGATAATTAAACGCCGCGCAGGCCGTGGCATTCAGGATATCGGTATCAAGATGCAAATGCACAGGGCCAGTCAGCGGCTGTGCGGCCAGCGCGTCTAGTGGAATATGGAGAATGCCAGAAGCGTTCAGCGCCTCGCGCTCCAGCGGGTCAAGATCCCGGGCGTCTCCCAGAATTATACGCTGATCTGCCAACGGCGTAAGCCCGTTTGCCTCGCTTAACCATTGCGGCCCGCGCCCTGAAAGCATGGCCAGCGGCATGCCGCCAAGAAAGCCGGAGGGGGAGGTTTCGGGGGTGTTGAAATCAGCGTGGGCATCGAGCCAGACCAGCGTGGGAGAAAGCCCATGCGCCTGCAATCCGGCCAGCACCGGCAGGGCGGCGCAACAATCTCCGGCGAGGGAAACCGGGCGGTGGCCAGCCTTGAGGGCGCTTAGCGTAAAGCGGCGAATGGGGGCGTGCAGCGCTGCCATGCTCGGGGCGGTGCGGTCTGGTATCGTTACAGGATTTAGCGCGGCTTTTGGCGGGGCAATGCCCAGCAGCGCCGGTTCGGGCAGCTCGAAAAACGAAGGGGTGACAATCCAGCGATCCGGCATTTTCGGCCCTCCTGATGCGTTCGGCCCAAACTTAACACGGGGCAAGGGCCGCAGCCAGCTTTTCTCCCGCGCCTTTCTGCCTTATAGA
>WFUK01000083.1 GCA_015485015.1 Paracoccaceae bacterium
ACCGTATCGTATTCAACGGTTTGCACTCTCAACTACACCGACATAAACAACCAAACCGTTACCCATGTTTTCTCAGCGGGTTCTATGAATTCAGCTGCCGGGCTGGTTGGTTTTCTTAACCCTTCATCTATAACCACCGGCTGGTTTGAGCGGGTGCCGCCAACGGTTACGCTTTCCGGCGAGACAGGCGCGCTTCCCGGCGGCGCGATTATTGTAACCGCGACGTTTAACGAGCCGATTACCAACATTGATCCGACTGATTTCGACCTGATCAACGCCACTGTGGCATCTATAACGGTGCTGTCTACCAGCAGCTTCGAATTTAATCTTGTCCCCACCGCCACTGGCACATTTAGCGCGCAGCTATCCGCAAACGCGATCACCGATCTGGCGGGGAACGGCAACACAGCCTCGAATACCCTCAGCGGCACTGCCGATTTCACCGCGCCCACGGTGGAGCTTTCCGGCTTGGCCACCACCATTGGCAGCGTGCCGCAATGGGTAACGATAACCTTTAGCGAGGATGTAACCGGCTTTGACCCGACGGACCTGAATCTGCTCAACGCCCAGATCACCGGATATACGGTCCTAAGCCCCAGTGAATATCAGGTAGAGATCACCCGTCTGGCCGGCAGCACGGTTACGATAGATCTTCCGGCAGGCGCGGCCGCAGATACTTCCGGCAATTTCAACCTCGCTTCCAACGCCCTTTCCGCCACCGTTGATCTCGCCGCCCCCACGGTGGTGCTTTCCGGCCTTGGTGCCGCGGCCGGTCTGGTGCCGCAAACCGTAACCGCAACCTTTAGCGAAGATGTTACAGGGTTTACACTGGCAGATATAGACGCGCCTTTTATGACGCTCAGCAATTTCACCGTCGTGAGCGCTTCTGTCTATACCTTTGATCTGGTCAATGGCCGCTCCATTGCGGTGACAGTGCAAATTCCGGCCAGCACAGTGCTTGATCTGGCGGGCAATGCCAATACGGCCTCCAACACCCTGACCGCCAGCGCCGACCCGACCTCGCCCAGCGTGTGGATCACCGGCTTGCCCGCCAGCCTTGCGGGACCGCTCAGCTTTGAGGCCACCATTAACTTTTCCGAAGCCGTAACCGGATTTTCGCAGGCGGATATCAATATTACCGGCGGCACCATCACCGGATTCTCCGGTAGCGGCGCAATATATACCGCCACGGTTTCGGCTGCGGGCGTGGAGGACCTGGTGATGTCGGTCAGCGCCAATGTGGCGCTGGATGCGGCGCTAAACGGAAATGCGGCCTCGGCCAGTTTCACCGTGGAAAATGTGCTTGCCGAGCAAACCAGCGCCGCCATTAACCAATTCATGCTCACCCGCGCCAATGCGCTGCTTTCCAATCAGCCCGATCTGGCCGGATTGTTGCGCGGCGGGCGCGGGGCGTTTAGCGCCGAGGTTAGTCGGAGCGGGGGGGTGGTTGCCTTTGATAGCGGCTCGGACGGGCCGATCTGGGCGCGGCTGAATGCCAATTGGTCCACAGATATTGGCGCGGAAAGCCAATATGTGTTCGGGGTGATTGGCGGCTATTCCAAGCTGTCGGAAAACCTGTTGCTCGGCGGCATGGTGCAGTTTGACAGCCTGCGGGAGGTGGATGGCACCGCCGTTACGCGCGGCACCGGCTGGCTGATAGGGCCATATTTCGCCGCCAAGCTTGCCACCCAGCCGCTCTATTTTGAAGGCTCGCTGCTTTATGGCCAAACCAGCAATAGCCTCTCGCCGCTGGGGACCTTCACCGATAATTTCAGCACCGAACGCTGGCTGGCCACGCTCGGCGTTGCGGGCGCGGTTGAGCGCGGCAACCTGACATGGCTGCCGTTCCTCGATGCGAAATACACCTCGGATGCGCAGGCGGCCTATATAGATGGTCTTGGCAACCCGATCGCGGCACAAACCATTGGCTTGGCGCAGGTGTCAGCGGGGTTGGATGTCGAGGTTGCTTTGAGCGCGGCGACCACGCTGAATGGCGGCGTGTCCGTCATTTGGAGCTATAGTTCCGGTAGTGTAGCTACGCCCGGCTATGAGGGCGGTCGGGCGCGGGTGGATCTGGGCATGCTGCGGCGGTTTTCCGATTGTGGCACGCTGGGTCTATCGGGGTTCTATGACGGCTTAGGCCAGGCAGACTTCGAAACCTACGGGGTGGAGCTTCTGTGGAAGAATTGCTTCTAGCCTAGGCTGCCAAGCAATATGCATAAAAAAGGCACCGCAATCGCGGTGCCTTTTGAAATCTATATAGAGCGATTTAGCTGCTTTTGCTCTTTTTCGCGGCCAAAGGATCGTCTTCGCGTTTCACAGAACCTTCAAAATGCGCGCCGCTCTCTATGGCGATGGTTTTATGAATGATGTCGCCCTTGACCCGGGCCGAAGCGGTGAGCCGCACCTTGATGCCGCGCACGCAGCCCGCCACATGGCCATTAACCACCACATCATCGGCCACACATTCGCCTTTTACCGTGGCGCTTTCGCCGACGGTCAAAAGATGGGCGCGGATATCGCCAACCACAGTGCCTTCGATCTGGATATCACCGGAGGTGACCAGATTACCCGTGACCGTAAGATCCGAAGATAGCACCGAAGGGGCCGGCTTTGGCTTGGCTGCCGGGGTTGGCGCTGCCGATGAGCCGCTGGTGCCTGCTGGCTTGGCGGCCGGTGTTGCGCTGCCCGGCTTTGCTGCGCCTGTGCTGCTATCTGTGCCTTCATTTTTCTTAGTAAACATTTCTACCTGCCTTTATGTAAGTCATTGGATTGAGGGATACACCATCCTTGCGGATTTCATAGTGAACATGAACACCTGACGATCTGCCCGAATTTCCCATATCGCCGATCAGATCGCCACGGGCGACCCTGTCACCGACACTGACGCGCGTGCGATTGAGGTGGGCGTAATATGTCTTATAT
>WFUK01000084.1 GCA_015485015.1 Paracoccaceae bacterium
GTTGTAGCCATCGAAGCTCCAGCCACTATGGGCGGCTCCGGCGCCTGGCTCATCCCACTGGTAATCGTTGCAATTCTGGCGCTGGCGCTGTCCAACAACACCACCAACCCAGCGTAAGCCACACTGAATTCAATTCTAAAGAGGAAGCTTGGCTTCCTCTTTTTTTGTGACCAAACCTACCTCAATCCGTAGTGAACGGTTCTTAGCTATCCTTCTCGACCATCCTCTGATCTTAGCCGTTGCGCCAAACGCAAGGTTTTGCTTGCTTTTTGCGGTGCCTAACACGATATTCTATGTGTTCGCCGGCGTATTCAGCGTTGGCAAGTAACTGCCAAATAAACAAATAGGATAACCCAATGAAAAAAATTATCGCTGTTTCTGCCAGCCTGCTTTCCGCTCCTGCCGCATTCGCCGGCACCGTAGCTTATGTTGCGCCTGAAGTTGTAGCTATCGAAGAGCCAGCCACCATGGGCGGCTCCGGCGCTTGGCTCATCCCGCTGGTGATCGTTGCCATTTTGGCGCTGGCGCTTTCGGGCAACAACAACGCCCAAGGCTAAACCACACCGAATTCGTTTCTAAAAGGGGGAGCTTGGCTTCCCCTTTTTTATGGCCAAATTCACCTCAATCCGTGGTATACGGTTCCAGAATATCGATCTCGACCATGCCCTGATCCGGCCCGAGCCACTGCGCCGAGCGCAAGACCTGACCATCGGCTTGCACAAAATGGATATTGGTAAAGCTCACCCCGTCCCCCGAGCAGCTGGTTTGCATAATTCGGGTCTCGAAGGTTTTATCCAGCAATGGCAGCTCGAATTCCGGCCCTTTGGTAAAGCGGCAGCGCACCGAAATCAGCTTCCCTCCGGGCGTATCGCCGGTAAATCGGTAATCTCGGGTCACGCGATTCGGCCAATCCTCTGGCGGGGTTGGCACCGTCATCGGGTCATTTTCGTCGCTGCGCACCGATAGCATATCATAGCCAATGGCACGGCTCGCCGTGATCAGGCTGCCATTCAGGGTCATGGTTTGCTGAAGCTGCGAGGCGTAGGTGACAAAATTATCATTCACCGCCCGCGCATAAAGCAGCACACCCCGGGTATCATCCCCGACCCGCGCCCGAATGATCGCCAGCCCCGTGGCCAGAATTTTGTCAAAGGTCACCACAATAACCGGCCGCGCCGCCGCTTCGGCCTCGGCTTCCAGCGCCGCCTGCCGCGCGCCGGGCTTCACCGTTTGCCATACCGCCGAGACAACAGGGTTTGTCCCTCCGCTTGATGTGCAGCCGGAGATCCCCATGGCCAGCGCCAACGCGCCCAACGCGATCTTCATTGCCAATAGGCTCCCCAAGTCTCGTATAGGTCGGTTGTGTCATTGCCCCGAATGCTCGGATATAACCGGTTAGACACGTTAAGCCGCGCGCCGCCGTCGTTGCCATATCCGGCAAAGCTAACAGTGGTCGCCGAGCGGCTTTCAAAGGGCAAAGTCCAGTCAAATGGGATGCGCAGGCTGATGCCTTTATCAAAGTTCCCGTCGCCAAAATCGGCAAAGCTAACGTCCGTCAAGGTCATATAAGCCGACAATTCCCAGCCATTGGTAAAGCGCCGCGACAGGCTAAAGGTCGCCCCCCAATCCCCCGCCAGATACCGGCCAACATCGACCTGTGCCTCCAGATCATTCCAGCCGGTATTCCAATAAAGCGAAGCAAAGCCGGTGAGGGCTTCATAGGCTTGAAACCCGAGCAAGCTATCAAAATCGCGCTGTTTTACATAGGCCAGTTCAACCCCCAAGCCCCAGTTTTGCGTGGCCGGTTTCCATAGTAGCTCGGCATCCACCCCGCCAAACATCCGCTCCAGATAGCCCGCCGAAATCCGGCCATAAAGACTAGGGGAGAACTTGGTTTGGTAATCCGCCGTAAGGCGCTCCACCACGGGGCCGCGATTATTATAAAGCGCCGCATCCGAGCGCACATGCGGGATCGGGCTAGTTGAAGGCACGGCCGAATTGCCAATACTGCCGAGGATTTTTTGCGTTACCGAAAGATTAAGCTCGAAGGCTGGCGAAACCCGATATTGCGCATTAGCCGCGATCAATAGATCCAGCTCTCCCAATCCGCCGGTGCCAAACAGGTTTACCGGAATGATCGGGCTAAGCCCCCACGAGAATTTCGAATCGGCCTCGCGCACCCAAACCCCCTCGCCCGGAATATGGGCAGGGGCCGAGCTGAACGCGGTGCTGGCAAAGCTGTCTGGTCCGGCATTGGGCCGATCGACCTGCGCTTCCAGATCGGCGCGCTTAATCTCCATCGTAGTGGTGGGCAGCCCGCCGGACATCAGCGTGATGCGGAAAACCTCGATCGAGGGCGGGGTGGACCCCGCCAGAATACGCGCCAACCGCCCAACCGCCATTGGCTGGCGAGAATACTTGGTGTTGTCGATGTAAAGCTCCAGCAAGGTGCCAGATACACGGCCTTCTTGCACGATAATCCCGTCTTCGGCCAAAGCCTTGGCGAGGATTTCAACCATTTTATCGCGCACCAGTGGCGAGGCAGCCCATGCCACATCGCGGCTATAATCCTCCGGACGGGCATTTACCGGCGCCGGACCTACACCCAGATCTTGTGCGGTAATCGGCGAATGCGGATTGCCGCTGATGCTGACCCGAAAGCCGAATTCAGATCCGTAATTATAATAAGCTCCCAAGGAGATGCGCTGGCCCAAGCGATATTCCGCACCCAGATTAAATGGCGAGTTGCGGGTGAAACTGCCAAATTGCTGCTCGCCCAGATAGGCATCCGAGGAATACTCCGCCTTCAGCGTCAGGTTTTTGATCGGCGTTTTCCATTCGACGCCGCCAAAAAACGCAGCATCGCCGGCAAACATATGGTCAAAGCCAAGGGTATTATCCACCGCAGGCCGAACGCCCGTGGCAAAAGCCGGATTGGAGCTGCCAAGCCGCCCCCAGCCCAAACCGCCGGTGATCCTCAGATTGTCGCCAATATTTTTGCTGGCCACGATATATTCAGATGCCGTTGGCCCGTTCGAGAGGAAATCACGAAAACCAACCGCGATTGCGGGGCGAAGCGCGCCCTCTTGCACCAGCCGGAATTTCAGATCGAGGGTATTATCGGCAAATGATTGGCCAAGCCCCGTCCAGTCATCCAGCGTAATGATCCGCGCCGAGGCTTCCACATTCGGCAAAAGCTGAAAATTCAGCACCCCGCCGCCGCTGGTGCCATTGCCGATAAAAGACCAGCTGGTCTCGCCATCGGGCTGCATTTCGGCATTGGGCATATCGATAATGCCGATGGAGCCTTGGTTGCCAAAGCTGGGGGCAAAACCTTGGGCCGCCGCCATGGACACAAAGCCAACCGACAGCGCTACGGGCGCAATTATGCGAACCATTCCAGACATTTTACCCCTCACCGAATCTATCCGATCATAAACAAGCCCTTTTTTAACCTGTTTCGCTTCCCGAGGTAAGATGATTCGAGCCTAGGTAGCGGTCTCTTGCGCAAGCAGCGCGGAGAGGCCGGACGGATAATCGGGATAGCGCAGCTTCACCCCCAGCTCGGCCTTGATCCGCGCATTGCTCACCATTTTGGATTCCGCATAAAAACTACGCGCCATCGGGCTAAGATCAGCGGTCTCGAAATCCAGCTCGGGCGGCAGTGGCAGGCCCAAAAGCTTGGCCGCATGGCCGATCACCTCTTGCGGCGGTGCGGGGTTATCATCACAGACATTATAGATCTGTCCGGCATTCGGCTTTGCGATCGATGCGGCGATGGTTTGCGCAATATCCTCCACATGAATTCGGCTAAATACCTGATTATCCTTGATGATACGCCGCGCGGTGCCATTTAGAACCTTGGCAAAAGGTCCGCGATCTGGCCCATAAATCCCCGCCAGCCGGAAGATATGCAGCGGCAGACCCTGCGCCTCATGCAGCGCCATCCACTGCTTTTCCGCCTTCACGCGGTGATGGCCGCGCGTGGTGGCGGGGGTCAGGGCTGTGGTCTCGTCCACCCATGCGCCACCATGGTCGCCATATACGCCGGTGGTGGAAAGATAGCCGAGCCAAGCGGGCTTGGCAGCGATGATTTCAGCCTCCAGCCCCGCCAGAAACGGATCGCCGTTTTCGTCGGGCGCGGCCGATACCAGCACATGGCTGGCCCATGCAAGCGTGGCAGATATATCACACCCCGGCCAGCGGATCAGCGAATCGTCTGCCGGATTTCGCGCGGTGCCGCGCACCTCCCAGCCCAAGCCCCGCATATGCTTGGCCACCACTTTTCCGGTATAGCCACAGCCCAGTATCAATAGCTTCATTTCAGCCTCTCCAATGCCCAGATCGCCGCGTCTTTTACCGTATCATCCCCGTCGCTGGCCAGAGGCCGCGCCGCCGCAGCCAGCGCTTTATCGCCGGAATTGCCGATCGCATATAGCACATTGCGCACAAACCGATCCCGCC
>WFUK01000085.1 GCA_015485015.1 Paracoccaceae bacterium
ATATACATCCAGTTCAACCGAATCGGTGGCCTCTGCCTCTTCACCCGCTTCAGGGGCTTCAACCTTGTAATCCAGCCCGGTCACGACAGCCTTTAGCGCCTTCACATCGGTCATGCCGTTATTATAGGTCACCACGGCTTTTTGCTCGTCATGGCTGACCTCGGCGCTTTCCACACCGTCAACCTCTTCCAGCGCGGCTTTTACCTTTTTGGCGCAGCCGCCACAATTGGTGCCGATCACCGGAAATTCGGCGATATCGACCCCGATTTCGACCTTGTAATCCAGCCCGGTGACCACATCTTTCAAAGTCTCCAGATCGGTTTTCGCGGGGTCAAATTCAACCACGGCGCGGCGCTCGGTATGGCTGACATCCGCGCTGACCACCCCTTCCACTTCCTCGAGGTTTCGTTTTACCTTTTTCGCACAGCCACCGCAGTTCATTCCGATTACCGGAAATTCCGCCTTGCCGCTCTTGCTAAAATCATCCATGATTCTGCTCCATTTGCAATTAATTGCCCTTTAGATAGAGCTTCCAGTATGGGTAAGGTCAATCCATATCTTCCGAAAACTGGAAGGTTTTTTGTAACCGATTGTAACAACGCTGCTTTTTATAGGAATTATAATGCCACAACCCGATTACACCGCGTTACTTGATGCCGAAATCCACCAATATCTCGCCCTGAATGCCAGCTTTATGCCCCAAGATCCGAGCCTGCAAAACATCCGCGCCGCCTATTTGGCCTTTTGCGCCGCCATTCAGCCGGATTTGCCCGATATTGCCTTTACCGATGCAAAAATCGCTGGTGTGCCAACGCGGCGCTATGCCGGGCGCGCCCCCGATGCGCTGGTGGTCTATTTTCATGGCGGCGGTTTTGTGCTGGGCAATCTGGAAAGCCATCACGCTATTTGTATGGAGATTTGCCAAAATACCGGTCTTGACGTGCTGGCCGTTGATTATCGGCTGGTTCCCGAGCATCCATGGCCGGCTCATTTTAACGATGCCCTCGCGGTGGTGGATGCTTTGGGCGAAAAGATCATTCTGGCAGGCGATAGCGCCGGCGCCACACTGGCGGCCAGCCTCACCCTAAAGCGGCGCACAAGCGTGCATGGCCATATGCTGATCTATCCGTGGCTGGATCTGCCCGAGGAGCATGCCAGCTTCAAAACCCATGCCAACGCGCCGATTTTAACCGCCGAAGGGATTGTCGAATTCGAAGCCCTGCGCCTGTCCGGCCAGCCCCGCCCCAAAACACCGGATTATTTTCCGCTGATCGGCGATGACTTTAACGAGCTGCCACCAAGCTATATTTCGATCGCCGAATGTGATCCGCTGGCGGATGAAGGTGCGCTTTATAATACCCTGCATATGTTTTCAGGCGGGGAATCCGTGTTGATGGAAGAATCAGGGCTTATGCACGGCCACCTTCACGCCCGCCACCATTCGGCCAAAGCCATGGCGGCTTTCGAGCATATCTGCCAAGGCTTGCAAAACCTCTCGGCATGGGAGAAGCCGCCGTTTTAGGCGCTGGTTGCCCCCGCCGCCCCGCCCCGCTATAAAGTCGAAAACGGAGGCGAACATGCGCATAGCGACCCAGACCCGAAAAACCGCAGAAACCGATATCACCGTCGAGATCAATCTTGACGGCACCGGCATCTATGACAACCAGACCGGCATCGGGTTTTTTGACCACATGCTGGACCAGCTCTCGCGCCACGCCCTGATTGATATGAAAATCCGCGCCAAAGGGGATTTGCACATTGACGACCACCACACCGTGGAGGATGTGGGCATTGCGCTTGGTAAAGCGCTGGTGCAGGCTGTGGGTGATAAGCGCGGCATCAATCGCTATGGCGAATGCCACCTGCCGATGGACGATACGCTGGTGCGCGCCGCGCTCGATCTTTCGGGGCGGCCATTCCTCGTGTGGAATGTCGAGATGACAGCGCAGAAAATCGGCAATTTTGACACCGAGCTGGTGCGCGAATTTTTCACCGCCTTTGCGATGAATGGCGGCATCACGCTCAATGTCGCCAAGCTGGACGGCATTAATTCCCACCACATCGCCGAAGCCGCCTTTAAGGCCGTGGCCCGCGCCCTGCGCAACGCGCTCGATGCCGATCCGCGCAAGGGCGATGCCATCCCCTCGACCAAGGGAACCTTAAGCGAATGACCTGCGTCATTGTCGATTACGACAGCGGCAACCTGCGCTCTGCCGCCAAAAGCTTTGAGCGGATGGCGGCGGAAACCGGCGATACGGTCGTGGTTTCCTCTGACCCTGATCTGGTAGCGAAAGCGGGCCGGATCGTGCTGCCCGGTGTGGGTGCGTTTAAGGATTGCCGTGATGGTCTGGGAGGATACACAGGCCTGTTTGAGGCCATTGAGCAGCGGGTGATCGCCGAGGGCGCGCCGTTTCTCGGCATCTGTGTGGGCATGCAGCTGATGGCCAGCACGGGCCGCGAGCATGGACATGAGACCAGCGGGTTTGACTGGATTTCCGGCGAGGTGGTGGAATTTACCCCCAATGACCCAGGCCTGAAAATTCCGCATATGGGCTGGAACGAACTGGTGATCGATGCCCCGCATCCGGTGCTGAAAGGCATCAAGGATGGTGACCACGCCTATTTTGTGCATTCCTATCATCTGGCGCCAAACAACCCAGCGCATAAGCTGGCCCATGCCAATTATGGTGGAGAAATCACCGCCGTGGTCGGGCGGGATAATATGATTGGCACGCAATTTCA
>WFUK01000086.1 GCA_015485015.1 Paracoccaceae bacterium
GCTAAGCGCGGCGCGGGGGTTGACATTGGTGAAGCCGTTTGACGATGCGCAGGTGATTGCCGGACAGGCCTCGGTGGGGCTGGAAATCGCGGCAGATTGCAGCCTGGCCGAGGTTGAGGTGTTGGTGCCTTGTGGTGGCGGCGGGCTGACCTCGGGCATGGCGTTGGCGCTTTCGGAGGCGCGGCCAAAGTGGCGGGTGCATCCGGTGGAGCCAAAGGATTTTGACGATGCGGCGCGATCCCTGGCCAGCGGCAAGCGCGAGGAGAATATCCGCCGTGATGGCTCGATCTGCGATGCGATTATCACGCCGAGCGTGGGGGAGCTGACCTTTCCGATCATGCGCGAGCATTGCGCGGCGGGGATTGTGGTGTCCGAGGATGAGGCGCTGCAAGCCATGGCGCTGGCATTTGCGCGCCTGAAAATCGTGATCGAGCCGGGCGGGGCTGTGGCGCTGGCGGCGGCGTTGTTTCATGGCAATAAGCTGCGCGGCGATACGGTAATCGCGGTGGTCTCGGGCGGGAATGTGGATGCGGAGATGTTTGCGCAGGCCCTTACGGCATAGCCTGAAAATAGGCGTCTGACGCGGTGTCCATCGGAAACATCAGCTCGATTCTCAAATCGTCCAGTACGATATCTTGCACCGAGCCGAAGCTGGCAATGGTGGAAAATAGCGAAATAATTTGGCCATCTATATCAAATTTTGTTGGAATAACCGCTTTGCTGCGGTCCAGCCTATGCCCTTTGGCATGGGTTGCATGGTGGCGCGAGAGCCGCTGCACCAGATCATCCAACACGGGTGTATCCTGCGCTTCGACCTGCAACCGCGAGAGCAATAGGCCGATGGTCTCGTCCCAGTTGACGATTTTCGAGCGCTCGGGGGGCTGCGATATCAGGGCTTCCAACAGGTTGTTATGGCCCGCAAAACCGGCATCTTGCAGCAGGGTTATAGCCGCAGCATTGGCGGCTTGCATGTTCCAGAGCCTGTCCAGCGCGATGGCCGGATAGGGCATGTGGTTATCCAGCAGGTGGGCAATGGCGCGATGAATGGGCGCGAGGTCCTGGTCTTCAGCGCTACGGGTTGCATAGGCGGGCGCAAAGCCGGCCAGATGCAAGGCGCGGTTGGCTTCGGGCTTGGGCATGGTCAGGCTATCTGCCAGTTGCAGCACCATTTCGCGGCTCGGCTTTGCCCGCCCGGTTTCCAGAAAGCAAATATGGCGGGCAGATACATTGGCGCTCAGCCCCAGCGCCATCTGGCTGAAACGGCGCTTTTGCCGCCAATGGCGCAGGGTGCTGCCAAAGGGGGAATCGGGGGGGCTTTGCTTGTTCATGCGGGGAGTATAGCGGTATTCCCTGCCGGGTTCACTTACCCATGAGGTAATTGTTTTGTGAATGCGCGCAGGGGTATCTGGAGGGGAAACCAACAAAGGATACAGCCATGACCCCGCATAACAGTGCCAAAATGATCAAAATCGTCACCTGGGGGTTTATGGCCTTTGCGGTGGTCTGGGGCCTGGCCCCTTATGGGCCGATCAGTGCGCCCTCGCAAATGCTGCTGGACCTTCTGGATTGGCCCTTTGGGGATGGCGGCGCGCTTACCCGCTCTGAAATGTGGCTCTCTTCCATTGGGGCGGGGCTAACGGCGGCGATCTGCATTTTGCTGCTTGGCATTGTGGTGCCGGCGGTGCAGGCGGGTGACAAGCGGGTGGTGCGGGTTACCATATGGGCCTTTATGGCGTGGTATATCATTGACGGGCTTGGCTCTTATGCGTCCGGCGTTGGCTCGAATGTGTTTTTCAACACCATTCTGCTGGTGCCGCTAATGATCCCGCTGCTTGCTGTGCGGTATGAGGATTAATCCTCCAGCACCCGCGCCTCATCCACCAGCATTACCGGAATGCCGTTGCGAATCGGAAAGGCCAACCCCGCGCCTTTGGAGACCAGCTCTTGTCTGGCGGCATCGTAATGCAGGGTGGCGCGGGTGATCGGGCAGACCAGCGCCTCCAGCAGTTTTGGATCGGTGTGGCTCATATTCCCCTCACGCAAAAATTATCGAAGTGAGCTTCCGGCGGCCTTTTTGCGCCAGCTCGGATTGGGGCCCCAAGGCGTCCAGAATTTTGATGAGCTGGGTTTTGGCCGCGCCCTCATTCCATTCCCGATCCCGCTTGAACAGCTCCAGCAAATGATCGATCGCGGCTTCTTTATCGCTTTTGGCCGCCAGCGCGGTGGCCAGATCAAAGCGGGCCTGGTGGTTGTCCGGGTCGGCGGCGACGGCGGCTTCCAGCTCGGCTTCCTCGCCAGTTTCGGCACCGGCTTCGGCCAGCTCGATTTCGGCCACTGCCGCCGTGATTTTGGCATCGCTGGCGGCGGCTTCGGGCACCAGAGCCAATACTTCGCGGGCGCGGGGCAGCTCGCCCAATGCCAGATAGCTGCGCATCAGGCCCGCCAATGCGCGGATATTGCCTTCGTCTTCGCCGATAATGGCGGTGAAGGTTTCGGCGGCATCATGGGGCGCACCGGAGTCCAGCATCAGCTCGGCGGCTTCATTGGCTTCGTCCAGCCCGACCTGGTCATCGTCTTCATCCATCGTGATCCGGTCAATAAACGCCGCGATTTCGGCCGGACCTTGCGCACCCTGAAAGCCGTCCATCGGTTTTCCGTCCTTAAAGGCATAGACCGTGGGGATGGATTTGATCTGGAGCTGGCCGGAAAGCGCCTGATTTTCATCGACATTGATTTTCACCATCTTCACCTTGCCACCGGCCTTTTGCACAGCAGCCTCCAGCGCTGGCCCAAGCGATTTGCAGGGGCCACACCACGGGGCCCAGAAATCAACAATGATCGGTAGTTCTTTAGAGGCCTCGATCACATCGGCCTCGAACTCGGTTTGGGAAATGTCCTTGATAAGGTCGTTTGTTGCGTTCAGTTCCATGGTGAGATTCTTTCAATATTGGGTTGAGTCATATTTGGGTCTAATTCAGTTGCTTTTCAAGGACCGAGTTGCCTCAACAACGCCCGATGCCGGTTAAGGAAATCTGCCTTTACCCGCATCGGGGCGCGCAGTGGCAGCACCTCGCCCTCGATTCCCGCC
>WFUK01000087.1 GCA_015485015.1 Paracoccaceae bacterium
GGACACGCTATCGCCCACCGGCTGCACAAAGCAATTGATCAGGGTGGCGGATTTGATATCCGCCCCCGCTGCCGAATTCACCCGCCCGCCCGGGATAAAGCCGCGCTCCAGCGCCTCCAGAAAATCGCTGGCTGAAGCCCCGGCATCGCCCTCGGCCAAAGCCCGCGCCACCCGCGCGCGAATGGCGGCCACCATCGCCTCGCCGCTTAGCTCTTTTTCCTCCCCTTTGGCGTATTTCTCGCGCAATACATCCACGGAAATGCTCTGCCACGGGTCATTTGAAAGGGGGGCGGTATCAGGCATCGGTAATTCTCCTTTTGGCGCGGGAAGTCAGCCTAGGCCGATGCCGGATTTTTTTCAACTGCAAAGCCGAAAACCGCGTGACCTATCGAAAGGTTAAGCATAGGTTAATGCCATGAGCAAATTACACCTGATAAAGTTAAGCGTTGGTAGCGAGAGCATCGACAGCCAAGCCGAATGGCAAGCGATGCGACTGGCGGAATCCGGCACTCTGCGCCACATCACCCGCATGTGGCCGCGCCGCGAGGCCGAACTGCTGGAGGGCGGCTCGATATTCTGGGTGATCAAGGGCGTGGTGCAATCCTGCCAAAAAATCATCCGGCTGGACGAGGTGATTGGCGAAGACGGTATCCGGCGCTGTGGCATGGTGCTGGACCCGCAGCTTTACCACACAAACCCACAGCCCAAGCGCCCGTTTCAGGGTTGGCGCTACCTCACCCCCGAGGATGCGCCGGAAATCGCCAAACCCTATAAGGCCGGAGAGGAAACCCTGCCGCTGGCGTTGCAATCGGAATTGGCGGCGCTCGGGGTACTTTAGCCGATTTTCCCTTGAAATGCATCTGGATACGTTTTATGTAAATGGTATTCACATAAAACAAAAGGGCACTCATAATGTCAGATACCACCGAGATCGCTCATCCTTCCCGCCGCAAAACCATCTGGATGCGCGGGCTTTACATGCTGATCGTTTTTCTATT
This sequence comes from Paracoccaceae bacterium, assembly GCA_015485015.1. Classification (GTDB taxonomy): domain Bacteria; phylum Pseudomonadota; class Alphaproteobacteria; order Rhodobacterales; family Rhodobacteraceae; genus UBA3077. The sequence continues at coordinate 999 of WFUK01000087.1, forward strand.
GCTGGAGCTGGCGCGCGCCGTGCTGGCGGTGATCACCTTGGTCCAGTTCATCTGGATGCTGGTCAAGGGCGATAAAAACACCGAGCTTTCCGGCTTTGGTCGCAGCCTTGGTCGCTGGTATCGCGCGGCTGTTGAATTTCAAACCGGAGAGACCAACGAAAAGCCCTTTCCGTGGCAGGGATGGCCATCTGACAAGGCGGAATAGTTTCCGCCCGAACCGACTTCAAGAATGCTCTTCGCGCGCAATTTCAGACAGCGCGCGGTTAAAAGCCCGCAGCGCATCGACATAAAACAGCGCCCCCAACAGCTCGGGCGGCTCGCCCTCCTCGCGGGTCTCCACAATCGGAATGATTTCGTTTTTGCCGTTTTCAAATAGCGCAAAGGCCCGCTCCAGCGTGTCGTCGCTTTGCAGGCTCACGCCCTGTTCGATCAACTCAAAGCAGCGGGTTTCGCTGGCGCTGTTTTCTGTCCCGTAGGGCCGCATTACCCTGCCCGCAGAGATCGTGCTTAGCAGATAGGATTGCGGCCCCTCCGAAAGCTTGATCCCGCGCCGCTTGAGCTGGGTCAGGAAATAGGAGCGGTCCACCATTCTGGCATTCAGCGCCGAGGCGAGCGAGACCGAAACCATCACCGCAATGCCCGCCTGCCAATCGCCGGTCAGTTCAAAAATAATCAAGGTGGTCGAAATCGGCGCGCCCAGCACCGCCGCCGCCACCGCCCCCATCCCCGCCAGTGCATAAAGCGTTTCCGCCCCTGAAAGCCCGGGCGCAATCCCGGTAGCGACATAGCCAAAGGCCAGCCCGGTCATGGCGCCAACCATTAAAGACGGCGAGAATATCCCGCCGCCCATGCGGCCCGCAAAGGTGATCGAAACCGCGATGATTTTCACCACCACAAATACCAGCACCAAGCCAAGGCCGATCTGGCCGGTCAGCACCCGCGAGGTGGTTTCATAACCCACGCCAATAATATGGGGAAACCAGATCGCCATCGCGCCGAGCAGCGCCCCCGTTACCCCCGGGCGCAGCCAGTTGGGCATATGCGTGCTGCGCTGCACAAGGTCGCCGACCTCCTCGGCGATAAAAATTGTGCGGATCAGGATGAAGGCCACCAA
>WFUK01000088.1 GCA_015485015.1 Paracoccaceae bacterium
CCCGCCACCATGGTTTGCCCGAGCGAGACCATCGGCTGCACCCCGTCAGGCAGATAGGTATCCAGCCGCGAGCCAAAGCGGATCAGGCCAAAGCGGCCGCCGGTTTTGATGCTGTCGCCATTCTGGCTAAAGCACACGATCCGCCGCGCCACCAATCCGGCGATCTGCACCACCGCGATCTGACGGCCATCTTCCATCTCGATACAGAGCGAATTACGCTCGTTATCCACGCTGGCTTTATCGAGCGAAGCATTAAAGAATTTGCCGGGCCGATAGGCGATAGAGATGATTTTGCCGCCAATCGGCGCGCGGTTCACATGGCAGTTAAACACATTCATAAACACGCTCACCCGCGTGCGAGGCTCTGGTCCCATGCCCAGCTCCTTGGGCGGCACGGCCGGCTCGATCAGCGAGATAATCCCGTCGGCGGGCGATACAATCAGCCCTTCGCGCACGGGGGTATAGCGCTTTGGGTCGCGGAAGAAGTAATAGACCCAGATGGTAATGCCGACCATAATCCACGCCAGTGGGGTCAGGGCCGGCAACCAAGAAGCCAGCAAGAAAATCGCGGCGGTGATGGCGGCGGCAATGGCCACAAAGCGGCGGCCCTCTTTATGCATGGGTTTGATAAAGGTGCTGAGCATGTTCATGGCGGTCTCCTGCGAAATTTGCCCTTGTTAAGATAGGCTGCGGCGGCGCTTGTCAAGGCAGGGCTTGATCTTTGCGCGGCTGTATCGCAAAAACGGGGCCAGAACGGGAGAATATAAATGTCACGCATTGCCGCCAAATTTGCCAGCTTGAAAGCCGAAGGAAAATCGGCTTTTGTATCCTATATCATGGCGGGCGATCCGGATTATGATACCTGCCTCGAGATCGTTCGCGGGCTGCCGGCGGCCGGGGTCGATATCATCGAGCTTGGCGCGCCCTTTACCGACCCGATGGCCGATGGCCCTGCCATCCAGCTTGCGGCCCAGCGGGCATTGGCGGCGGGCATGACCCTGCCCCGCACGCTCGAAATGGTGCGCGCCTTTCGCGCGGGAGATGATACCACCCCGATTGTGCTGATGGGCTATTATAACCCGATCTATTCGATGGGGGTCGAGGTGTTTTTGGCCGAGGCCAAATCGGCGGGGGTAGACGGGCTGATCGTGGTGGATCTGCCACCCGAAGAGGATGCCGAGCTATGCCTGCCAGCGGCGGCACAGGGGATCGATTTTATCCGCCTGACCACGCCGACAACCGACGATAAACGCTTGCCAAAGGTGATGCAGAATACCTCGGGCTTTATCTATTATGTGTCGATCAACGGCATTACCGGCTCGGCCGAGGCTGACGCGGATTTGATCGCGCCGAACGTGGCGCGGATCAAAGCGGCAAGCGATCTTCCGGTTTGCGTTGGCTTTGGTATCAAAACCCCCGCTACGGCCAAGGCCATCGCGACAGTTTCCGACGGGGCTGTGGTTGGCTCTGCCATTGTGCAGCGCATTGGCGAGGGGCAAAGCGTGCAGCAAGTGCTTGGCTTTGTGTCCGAGCTGGCCGATGGGGCGCATTCCTGAACGCTTGAAATAAGCCGAGGCTGCCGCTCCCGCCGGTCGGCTAACGATTTGCAGGCAAATCGAACCCTCCCGTTGGGCGTGGCCTCGGCTTCGCCATCGGCAGGGGGATTTCATCCCCCTCTGGCGCAAGCGCCATTCACCCCTTGAGAGTATTTGGAAAAGAATGAAGGCGGGTGGTCCTCACCCCGAAGGGTGAGGGGTTTTGTTAACAATCAGCTACGGCACGGGCGGTTAATACCTTCACCAGATTGGCGCGGTAATCGGCCGAGCCGTGCAGGTCTGCGATCATAGCCTCCGATGAAACGCTGAGGCCATCCAGCGCGCTGGCGCTGAAATCCACATTGAGCGCATCTTCGGCGGCGGTCCAGCGATGCACGCCTTCTTCGGACGCCCCCGTAACCGCTACCCGAACGCCGCTGCCGGATTTGGCAACAAATACGCCGGTAAGGGCGAAATGCGAAGCGGGTTGCTCGAATTTCTGGTAGCAGGCCGCGTCTGGCGTTTCAAAGCGGATGGCGGTGATGATTTCGCCCTCCTCCAGCGCGGTGGTAAACATGCCGTCAAAGAAATCATCCGCAGCGATTTCACGGGCGTTGGTGACGATGGTTGCCCCCAGTGCCAGTGCGGCTGCCGGATAATCTGCTGAAGGATCATTATTAGCAAGGCTGCCGCCGATGGTGCCGCGATTGCGCACCGCCGGATCGCCGATATTGCCTGCCAGGGCCGAAATCGCGCCAAGCCCAGCGGCGGCGACTTCGGCATGGGTGGTGGCCGCGCCGATGGTCACGCTGCTGCCCTCGCTCGAAACGCCTTGCATTTCGGCGATGCCGCTTAGGCTCACCAGCTTGCCGGGCGCAGCCAAGCGCTGCTTCATGGTGGGGATCAGGGTTTGCCCGCCCGCCAGCGCCTGTGCATCTTCCGATGCCAGCGCTGCCACGGCTTCGGCCACGGTGGAGGGTTGTTCAAATTCGAAATTATACATAATGCGCTCCTTATTTTGCGGCCTGAATGGCGGTCCATACCCGATTGGGCGATAGTGGCATGTCGATATGGGTGACGCCCATTTCGCTCAAGGCATCCACCACCGCATTTACCACAGCAGGCGGCGAGCCAATGGCCCCCGCTTCGCCGCAGCCTTTTACGCCCAGTGGATTGTGGGTGCAGGGGGTTTGGCAGCTATGATCCACGGTGTAATTTGGCACATCTGTGGCGCGAGGCATGGCATAATCCATGTAGGACCCGCTGAGAAGCTGGCCGTTATCGTCATAAATACCATGCTCCAGCAGGGCTTGGCCGATCCCTTGACCAATGCCGCCATGCACCTGGCCTTCGACGATCATCGGATTGATAACATTGCCAAAATCATCAGCAGCGGTAAAGGCGCAAACCTCGACCTTACCGGTATCGGGATCCACTTCGACCTCGCAGACATAAGCCCCTGCGGGATAAGTGAAGTTGTTCGGATCATAAAACGCGGTTTCTTCCAGCCCCGGTTCCAGATCTTCCAGCGGGTAATTATGCGGCACATAGGCCCCGAGCGTCACCGCCCCCCACTCGATCGATTTATCGGTGCCCGCCACGCTAAATACACCATCGGCGAATTCGATATCTCCATCGCCCGCCTCCAGCATATGCGCCGCGACCTTCTTGGCCTTGGCGATCACTTTTTCCGTGGCTTTCACCATCGCCGAGCCACAAACCGCCAGCGAGCGCGAACCATAGGTGCCCATGCCAAACGGGATTTTGGAGGTGTCGCCATGCACGATGTCGATGTTTTCTTCCGGAATGCCGATCATATCGGCCACCACCTGGGCGAACGAGGTTTCATGCCCCTGCCCGTGGCTATGCGCGCCAACCATCACCGAGATACTACCGGTCGGGTTAACCCGCACCGTCGCGGCATCGTATAGCCCGACCCGGGAGCCAAGCTGGCCCACAAGATTGCTCGGCGCGATGCCGCAAGCTTCGATATAGGCGTTAATGCCCAGCCCGCGCAGCTTGCCCTTGGCGGCGCTTTCGGCCTTGCGCGCGGCAAAGCCTGCCACATCGGCCAGCTCCAGCGCTTTGTCCATCGTGGCGTCATAATTGCCGGTATCATATTCCAGCGCCACGGGGGTGGTATAGGGGAATTGGTCCGGCTGGATGAAGTTTTTCCGGCGAATCGATACCGGATCCATGCCCAGCTCGCGGGCGCATTTATCAATCACCCGCTCGATCGAGAAGGTCGCCTCTGGCCGGCCTGCGCCGCGATAAGCATCCACGGGGGCGGTATTGGTAAACACCGCTTTCACGTTCACATATACATGCGGCACGCGGTAATTGCCGGCCATCAAGGTGCCGTGCAAAAACGTCGGGGTCGCGGTGGAGAAATTGGACAGATACGCGCCCATATTGGCCATGGTCTCGGTGCGAATGGCGATAAAGGTGCCATCCGCCTCGGTGGCCAGCTCAATTTTGGTGACGTGATCCCGGCCATGGGCATCCGACAAAAACGCTTCCGAGCGGGTGGCGGTCCATTTTACCGGACGGCCAAGCTTTTTCGCCGCCGCCAGCACCAGGGCCTCTTCGCCGTAATGGAAGATTTTGGAGCCAAAGCCGCCGCCCACATCAGGGGCAACAACCGTCAGCTTATGCTCGGGAATACCCATCACAAATACCGCGATCAGGAGCTTGGTCAGATGCGGGTTTTGCGAGGTGGTGGTGAGCTTGTAATCGCCAGTGCCCGGGTCGTATTCGCCGATTGAAGCGCGGGTTTCCATCGCATTTGGAACCACGCGGTTATTGACCAGCTCAAGGGTGGTTACGTGTGGCGCGGCTTTGATCGCGGCGTCTACTGCCTCGCGGTTATCCTCGATCCAGCCCCAGTCAAAGCAGCAGTTATCTTCGATTTCATCATGCACGCGGTTATCGCTATTGGCCAGCGCGTCGGCCATATTAATGATGGCGGGCAGCTCCTCGATATCGGCCTCGATGGCCTCGGCAGCGGCCTGCGCCTCGGCGCGGGTTTCGGCGACTACCGCCGCGTAAGCATCGCCAACATGGCGCACTTTGCCATGCGCCAATACGGGGCGCTTTGGCTCTTTCATCGGGGAGCCGTCACGGTTCA
>WFUK01000089.1 GCA_015485015.1 Paracoccaceae bacterium
TTTGTGGTGAATTATTTCAAGCGCTCGGCGGATCATCGCATGGTATTTGGCGGGGGGGAGAGCTATGGCTATAAGTTCCCCGAGAATATTGCCGCCAAGGCGCAAAAGCCGATGTTGGAGATTTTTCCGCAGCTAGCGGGCACCAAGATCGACTATGCGTGGGGTGGCACTTTGGCGATCACCATGAACCGGATGCCCAATTTTGCCCGCCTCGCGCCCAATATCCTAAGCGCCTCGGGCTATTCCGGCCACGGGGTGGCGATGGCAAGCCTTGCGGGCGAGATTATTGCCGAAACCATCCAAGGCACGGCGGAGCGCTTTGATCTGTTTCGCAGCACCAGGCCCGCCCGCTTCCCCGGAGGTCCGGCCTTACGGTCGCCGCTTTTGGTGCTGGCGATGAGCTATTATGCCTTAAGGGACCGGATGTAGCGCTAAAAATGCCACAATCCGGATAATTCCGGCGCTTTCCGCCGCGTAAACATTGACCAGCGGATTAACGCCTAGGTAAACTATCTTTGATAAAGATTTCTGGGAGGAAGTTATGAAAAAACTGAGTTTTGCAGCCGGTGCTGCACTTTTGGCCAGCACCGCGATGGTGCAAGCCGGCGGGATTGAGCGGACAAGCCAATCTGTCGATATTATTTTTGAAGAAGGCAGCATTGTAGAATTCGGGATGTCTTATGCGATGCCTTCGGTTTCGGGGATAGACCCTGTTCCGACGAATACTGGTATAATGTCTCCGAACTATGCCAGCTTTTCAGGCGGGTATAAAACCGACATTGGGGATAAATTCGCGCTAGCCATCATTTTTGACCAGCCCTTCGGCTCTTTGGCTGAATATACTGCTGGTTTCTACAATGGAACCGCGGCTGATCTGACATCCTCGGCGATTACGGTTGTTGGCAGCTATGATGTAACCGACCGCATTGTGCTATTTGCTGGCGGAACCTATCAAACCATGCAGGCCACGGCCGCCGTGCCGGGTGCGGCCTTGTATACGATTACAGCAGATTCAGCTTCCGGCTTTGGCTATGTTGCTGGAGCCGCCTTTCAAATCCCCGATATCGCATTGCGGGTCGCCCTCACTTACCGCTCCACAGTGTCAACAACGCACGATATTGTTGAAAATAGCTTGCTTCTTCCGCCGGATACCGCCGGCACAATGGATGTTGTGACCCCGCAATCGGTCAACCTTGAATTCCAAACCGGTGTAAACCCTAAAACACTGGTTTTCGGCTCTATTCGCTGGGTCGACTGGTCAACCTTTGACCTGACACCGCCTAATTATCTCGGAGGCGCGCTTGTTGATTATACCGATGATCGGATCACCTATAATCTTGGTGTTGGTCGTAAACTGTCTGAAACGCTTTCAGCGGCGGTTAGCATTGGCTACGAGAAAAATCTGGGCGGTGATCCAAGCCCGCTTGCACCAACCGACGGCTTCTTTAGCCTAGGTGCTGGCCTAACTTACACCATGGATAACATCAAAATATCCGGCGGTGCCAAATATATCTGGCTGGGAGATTCCGTGGGGCCCGCAGGCACATTCGAGAATAACTCCGCCATCGGTGTTGGCCTTACGGTTTCGGTTTCAATGTAGAACCGTTTAAGGGAATGAAAATAAAAATGGCCCGCATTGCGGGCCATTTTTTTGTCTAACAGCCAAGGTTCTATCCGGCCTTCATCACCCGCTTGATCAGCCTCTTTGGATAATTAGCGATTATTCGATGTGAAAACGCGATCTTGCCGCAGCCCACCCTATTTTGCGATATGCACCGCGACCTCGTTATCATCACAGAGCTTTTGAAGCCGCGCGGGGGGCGCGCTATCGGTGAAAAAGGCGTCCAGCTCGGAAAGGTTGGCAATTCGCACCGGCGCGCGGCGATTATATTTGATCTCGTCTGCCATCAAAAAGGTCTGCCGCGCGTTCTCGATGATGGCCTGCGTCACCCGCACCTCGCGAAAATCATGCTCGAGCAGGGTGCCATCCTCCGAGATCGCGGCAATGCCGATCACCGCGTAATCGGCGCGGAATTGCTTGATGATCTCGGTGGCCACATCGCCCACCAGCCCCCCGTCGGTGCGGCGCAGCACCCCGCCCGTCACGATCACCTCGGAATGGGGCGAGGTGGCCAATATTTTGGCTACATTAAAATTATTGGTAATCACCATCAGGTCTTTATGCTGCAGCAAGGCGCGGGCCACGGCCTCGGTGGTGGTGCCGATATTGAGGAAAATCGAAGCGCCATTGGGGATTTTGCTGGCACAAAGCGCGGCCATCGCCTCTTTTTCCGGCACGGCCAAAAGCGAGCGCTCCTCATAGCCGGGATTGATTACGGAAGAGGGCGGAATGGCCCCGCCATGCACTCGCGTCAAATGCCCCATTTCGCATAGCTCGGTCAGATCGCGCCGGATGGTTTGCGCTGTCACCTCAAAGCTGCGGCTAAGCCCGTCCACCGTTACCTTGCCAAGGTCGCGGGCGATTTTCAGTATTTCATCATGGCGTAAATTCTGGGCCATTCCGCGCTCCATGTTCGCAAATGTTCGATATGACGGGTTTATGCCACAAATCAAACGGCGCGCCTAGGTGGAAACCAAACTATTGTGAAGCGTTTCCGGCACCCATAAGGAAAGCAACATAATCGAACATATTCGAAAACAATTATTGACAGTGATGGCGGATTTCCCGATACTGCGGCCATTCGGAGCCTGGCTCCGGGCAGGAAGCAGGGGCGCTCTTGTTGGGCCTGGAGCAACCCTACCTCCCGTAAAGGGTGCGCGCCTCCCCAGGGGATCGCACCCTTTGCAGGGCTTCACCCCCGATAGGTTTCCGGCTTTAATCCGTGCCGCTTTAGCTTGTCATAAAGGGTTTTGCGGGGCAGGCCCAAATGCTGGCACATATCCGAAACCTTGCCATGATGGCGGTTCAGGCTTTGCTCGATAAGGTGTTTTTCCACGCGGTCCATGGCTTGGCCGAGGGTGATCTCGATCGGGGCATCTATATTTTCCAGCCCGATTGCCCGCCGATGTGCGTGGTTTTTCAGCTCGCGCCCATTGCCCGGCCAGCTTTGTGCCAAAAGATCGCTGGGCAGGGGTTGCGGGTCTTCGGGCAGGCCAAGCTCGGCTTGGGCTTCGGATAGAAAATGCTGGTAAAGGGCCGGAATATCTTCGGGGCGATCGCGCAGAGGGGGGATATGGATGCGCGCCACATCAAGGCGGAAAAACAGATCTTTGCGAAACCGGCCCGCGTTGACCATCTCGGGCAGGCTTTCATGGCTGGCAGCCAACACCCGCACATTCAGCTTTTGCCGCTGGCCCAAATGGTCCTCCACGCTGCGATCTTCTAGAATGCGCAGCAGGTTCACCTGCTGATCCAGCGGCATCGCGCCAATCTCATCCAGAAACAGCGTGCCGCCATCGGCGCGCTCAAAGGCGCCTTTGCGGGTGTGATCGCCAAAAAGCACCGCTTGAGTCAGCCCTTGCGTGAGCATCCCGCAATTCACCGCGACAAACGGCGCATTCGCCCCTGCAAGCGCATGCAATACCCGCGCCGCCAGCTCTTTGCCGACACCGGTTTTACCGGTGATGAGCGCGTCAGAGCCGGCATTGGCTACCACCCGAAGCTGCCGCCGCAGGTTTTGGGTGGCTTCCGAGGGACCAATTATCAGCCGCTCGGCGGCATCATTGGCCGCCAGCCGCGCCTTTAGCGCACGATTTTCCAACACCGTTTCGCGCTGGGCGCAGGCGCGCGAAACCACCGCCAACAGCCGCGCGGTGCTGATCGGCTTTTCAAGGAAATTCAAGGCCCCCGCATCCATCGCCCGCACGGCCATCGGCACATCCCCCTCACCCGTGATCAGCACCACGGGCAGGGCTTTATCTATCTGGATGCAGCGCTCCAATAGCGCGAATCCATCTTTGCCGGGCATGCGAACATCGCTTAGCACCACGCCCGAAAAATCGGCGGTGATATGATCGGTCGCCTCGATAAACGATCCCGCCAAAACCACGGTATATCCCGCGATTTCAAGGGTTTGCCCCAAGGCTTCGCGCACTTCGCGATCATCGTCCACCAGCAGGATATTCAGGCTCATAGGGGGTCTCCTTTGGGT
>WFUK01000090.1 GCA_015485015.1 Paracoccaceae bacterium
GAACATGTTTGCCAAACTCAAGGACTGGCGGCGCATCGCCATGCGCTTCGATCGTTGCCCACATGCTTTCCTATCAGCAATACAAATAGCCGCTATCGTTATCTTCTGGATCAATCAATGAGTCCTGACCCTAGTGGATATAAAAAGAGAAGCTATAATTCCAGCCGTCGATTTAATGGCCGAATAGTGGGTTTGATGTTTCATTTGATGGTCCTTATTTAATTTTCTGTCAGGATTGTGGAAAACAAAAACCACCAAGACTAATTAGTGGTCTTCGTAGTAATGAAAGTTCTTCCCCCGGAACGTGTGATGGGTGGATGTATATCGGCGCGCGCCCGAGGCGGATATCGCCGGGGTCAATATATCCGTCTGGCCATGAGGCCATACCGGATGCCACTGCCCCTATCGGTTGGCTCAGGCGCTTCAGGTCTTGCGTTGCGGGGTTGATCGCAAAAGCAAGCAATAGGGCAATGCCTCCTGCCCCGGCCCTTAACCGGCCATAATAAGCGCCGCTATGGCTTTGGCTGGTTTTGTAAATTCCATAGGATAATGCCGTAATGGCAAATAGATAGAGCAAGCCGAATATCCCGAAATCACGAAAAGCCCCATAGCCTGCCCCCTGCATGCCAACGGTTAAATGAAATAGAATGGATTCGTCGATCCCGGCTCCGGTCAGGAAATCGGCGGCATAATAAAGACCGATAAAGAGAAGGTAGAAAAAAGCCAGAATAGCTATTGCCGCCGCGCGCTTTCTTGATCCTATTGCCCGAAAGCAAAGAAAGACGGCAATGACCGCAACTGCAAAACTCGCCAACATAAAATAATCCCCAGTCAGGAACCGAAAATATATAACCCGAGCCTAATATTGCTTGCGCGATCACACAAGCGCGCAATTGGCGCAAAACCAAACGGAAAAAACCTCAGGGCGCAGGGCTGGCAGCCTCGAATGCCTGCCGCTCGGCCAGGCTCAGCGCCGACCACGGCAGCACATAGGTATGAATACCAAAAACCACCGCGCCGGTTTTTGGCAATTTGCGCAAGGTTTGGCGCTCGACCCGCACCACGCCGCCTTGCCCAACAAAGGGTTTGCTTTCGCCCACCTTGCGAGGCTGGAATAAATCCGCCTCGGCATAGCGCAGGAAATTGGCGCGCCATAGGGGCTGCTCGGGGCGAATAGAATCAAACATCCGGCGCACCCGCGCCGCCATTTCATCGGTGTATTCATCAATATAGCCATGAATGGCCCTCAGCCCCGCGCCGAATTTTTCCTCAAGCGACCAACTCGCCGGAAAGCACAGCACAGCAGCAGTAAGCCTCGGCTCGACCGCCATATCCATCAGCAGCAGATCCTCTTGCACCAAGCGCGCAGCGGTCAGGATTGGCGGGCCATCAAGCGGCACAATGCCCCCGTCTGGCCGCGTGATCTCCCTGCCCTTTTGGTAGCCGTCATCCAGCGCACCAAGCACGGTTTCCAGCAGTTCTTCCTGCATTGGCAGGCTCTCGGGCGTGGCGCGAAAAACCGCCGCGCGGCGGCTGGCGACCAGCGCATCCCGATAGGCCATCTGGCGGGCAAAAGCCTCGTCACGCAGCAGCCATTCCCCCGCCTTCACCGGCTGGATGCCCGGCAGCTTTCGGGTTTTTGCCTCCATCCACGGCTTAAACGGCAAATGGCGGTGATAGATGTCCATATTCTCACGTTTCCGTTGTCTTTTGTTTCAGTATCTTGTGCTATCGCCGGATTAACCTAAGTTGGAATGGAACCACGGAGACAAAAAAATGCCAAGCGAAAAACTTACCTTCACCGGCCATACCGGCGCCGAACTCGCCGCGCTTTTTGACCAGCCAAGCGGGCCAATTCTGGCCACTGCCATTTTCGCCCATTGCTTCACCTGCTCCAAGGATATTCTGGCCGCCAAGCGGATATCGCAGCGCCTCGCCTCGGCGGGCATTGCCGTGCTGCGGTTTGATTTCACCGGTCTGGGCAGCTCGGACGGTGAATTCGCCAATACCGATTTCACCTCCAATGTCGGGGATCTGGTAAAAGCCGCCGAGCATATGGCAGAGATGGGCCAGCCTGTGAGCCTGCTGGTTGGCCATTCGCTGGGCGGCGCGGCAGTGCTGAAGGCGGCGGGGGATATCGCCAGCGTCAAGGCCGTGGTCACCATTGGCGCGCCCAGCGATCCGGCCCATGTGGCGGCGAATTTTGGCTGTCATATTGATGAAATCCGCGAAAAAGGCTCGGCCAGGGTCAGCCTTGCGGGGCGGGATTTTACCATCACCAAAGCATTCCTGGACGATATCGATAGCGCCGAACTTTTACCCGCTGTCGCCACCATGAAAAAGGCGTTGCTGGTGCTGCATAGCCCGATAGACCAGACCGTTTCCATTGATAATGCCGCCGAAATTTTCGTGGCCGCCAAACACCCGAAAAGCTTCATCACGCTGGATAATGCCGATCACCTTTTATCCCGCGCCGAAGATGCGCAATACGCCGCCGATGTAATCGCCACCTGGGCCGCCCGCTATCTAAACCTGCCCAAACCCGCCGCCCCCATCGGCGCGCCCGAGGGCATTGTGCGGGTCGATGAGGCCGACCCCAAGGGCTTTCGCCAAGATATCGCGGCGGGGCCAAAGCACCACGTGACCGCCGATGAGCCGATCGCCTATGGTGGCACGGATGACGGATTTACGCCCTATCAGCTGGTATCATCGGGCCTCGGGGCCTGCACCAGCATGACCATCCGCATGTATGCGCGGCGCAAAAAATGGCCGCTGGAGCATGTCAGCGTCGATATCACCCATGATAAAATCCACGCCACCGATTGCGACCATTGCCAAACCACCGTGGGCAAGATCGACCAGTTCAAGCGCGTCATTACGCTTGAGGGGGATCTGGACGCCGACCAGCGCCGGCGCCTGATGGAAATCGCCGATAAATGCCCCGTGCATCGCACGCTGGAGGGCGAGATCGAAATCGTGACCTTTGAATCGGATCAATAAAACGGGGTGTAGGTAAACATCCGGTCTAAATCTCCGCCTCCGAAAGCCACCGATAGGCCTGCTGTTAGCAGATTGGCATCATAAACCAGGCCGCCGCCGAAGTCGTTTCTGGTCCAGCCATAATTGGCAAATATCCGCACGCTATCGGAAATATCCAGCTGCGCCCCAAGCGAAAGAACGCGGTAAAACCCGTTTCCGTCAAAGTAGTTTATGTTACGCGCCGTAGCGCGAATGCCGATATTGCTTGCAACCGAATATACCACATGCGCCTCGGTCAGAATTGCAGGCTCCACGGCGGAAGAATAATAACCGGCGCGCAATTCAGCCCGCAAACGATCCCCGTTATAAAGGGCTTCCAGCGCATAAAGGGTATCGCCGCTATTATAGGTATCAAAGCTGACAAGCGCGCCTGCCCGTAGGGAATCGCTGAATTTGTAATAAGCATGCACGGCATATGCGTTTATGCTGGAGAGTGGAAATAGCGGATCCGAAGACGAGACATCGGAGCGACGCGCGATCCCGATTTGAACCCCAAGGCTAGAACCAAAGGATACCGCGGCATCCACCGATCCAGCAACCGAGCCGATGGTA
>WFUK01000091.1 GCA_015485015.1 Paracoccaceae bacterium
CTAGGCTGTCATCCAACAAAAAACCAGCAAACACACAAAGGATAAGGTATGAAATCGGTTTTGACGGCGACATTTCTGGGCCTGTTTACACTTTCGGCTTGCACCACTGGCACAATCAATGAGTTCACGCGGGTCTCGCGCATGATGCCGGTTTTGCCAAAAGCGGCCGACCGGGAGGGTATCTATACTATGCTAGAAGTCAGGGGGTCGCTTCTGGTGCAGTATTTTCCCGGGCAGGTTAGCGAGCGCACGATCCTGAGTCGCTTGACCAATTTTTGCGCCCGCAAAGGCGGCATACCGCAGAAAAACGGACGGCCAACCATAAGGAGCGAGGCGACCATGGCGGATGGCACCACCGCGCCGACCCGATCTTTCATTGTGGTGTGTAATTAGGGCCATATCAAAAACCGGGCGGGCACGAGCAGGCTTGGAAAAGCCGTGCCAATCGGCTAAAGCAAGGCCTTACCCCAATTCGAGGCCCTGCCAATGACCCACCGTTCCGAACTTCTTATGCCTGCGGGCAACCTGCGCAAGCTGAAAATGGCCGTGCTTTACGGGGCCGATGCGGTGTATCTCGGCACGCCCGATCTTAGCCTGCGCACCAAGAGCCAGTTCAGCCTCGAGGAGGTGGTGGAAGGGGTCGAATTTTGCCACGCCCATGGCAAGCGCGCCTACCTGACGCTCAATCTGTTTTCGCATAATAAAGACGTGCCAAAGCTGGAAGAATATATCGATACCGTGCGCAAGGTGAACCCCGACGGGCTGATCATCGCTGACCCCGGTGTGCTGCAATTTGTGAAAGACCGCGCGCCGGATCTGCCGCTGCATATTTCGACCCAAGCCAATGTATCCAGCTGGCTTTCGGTGAAATTCTGGCAGGCCCAAGGCGCGGAACTGGTGGTGCTGGCGCGCGAGGTATCATTCGCCGAGTTAACGGAAATTCGCGAAAAATGCCCTGATATCAAGCTCGAGGCCTTCGTGCATGGCGCCATGTGCATGACCTATTCCGGCCGCTGCCTGCTTTCCAACTTTATGTCGGAGCGCGGGGCCAATCAGGGCAATTGCGCCAATTCCTGCCGCTGGAATTACAAGGTGCGGATGCGGCTGAATGATGGCTCGGTCAAGCCGCTCGAGATCAACGAGACCAATGCCGATATGTTTGAATTCCTGCTGGAAGAAGGCTGCCGCCCGGGCGAACTGATGCCGATCGAGGAAGACGGGCGCGGCTCCTATATCCTCAATTCCCGCGATCTCTGCATCATGCCCAAGCTGGATGATTATCTGGCGTTGGGGGTGGATAGCCTGAAGGTCGAAGGGCGCGGAAAATCGGAATATTACGCCGCAATTGTGGCGCGGGCCTACCGGATGGCGATTGATGATTATTACGAGGACCCTGAAAACTGGACCCCGCATAAATATATGCGCGAGCTGGAATCGGTCGGCAATCGCGGCTATACGCTGGCTTTTCACGAGGGGCGACTGAGCAATTATTCCCATGATTACGAGCAAACCGAAGCGCTGGCGCAATGGGAATATGCCGGCGTGGTGACGGAAGTAACGGCTGATGCCTTCCATGTATCGGTGAAAAACAAGCTGGAAGCGGGCGAGGTGCTGGATTTTGTCTCGCCGCTTTCGCGCGAAACCGTGCTTTTGCGCATGTATGAATTCGAGCTGGTTTCGGGCGAGGTAAAAGACGCGGTGCATGGCGGGGCGCAGGCCACAATCCGCGTGCCATTCGCGCTGTTTGACCACGAGGATATCGACGACCTGAAGGCGCGCTTCCCCGTCTATTCGGTGCTGCGCAAAGAGAAAGCCTTAACCACCGAGCAATGGAACCGCGTGAAATTTGACAAGCTGGTGCAGGGGCTGGAAACCGGCGGCAAGCGCAACGAGCCTGCTTATGAAAAGCGCCGCGATGCGCTGGCGGAATCTGTGGCCGAAAGCACCTCCGAGCGGCGGTTCAAGACCAATCGTATTGGCACCGACGGCTGCTGTGGCAAGGGCTGCAATGGCTGTCTGATCTTCTGGGAGGACGATCTTTATGCCCGCGCCCGCGAGGCCCTGCAAAGCCGCAAAAACGGCGAGCAGCTTTCGCGCGCCGAAGCCAAGGCGCTAAAAGGTCCGGCGCTATAGGCGGGGCGTTGTTTTTCGGCCCCGAATAAGATAGGCAAAACCAAGCGTTGTTTTCAAATATATGAGGCCAAGATGACCCAGCCCCGCTTTACCGACCTGGCCAATACCTTGCCCGCCACCGTGCCTTTTGTCGGGCCGGAAACCGCCGAGCGCAGCAACGGTGCCGAATTTGCGGCGCGGCTCGGGGCCAATGAAAACGTGTTTGGCCCCTCCCCCAAGGCGCTGGAAGCCATGGCGCAGGCCAGCGCCGATATCTGGAAATATGGCGATCCTGAAAGCCATGACCTCAAGCAGGCTTTGGCCCAAAAGCACGGGGTTTCGCCCGAAAATATCGTGATTGGCGAGGGGATCGACGGGCTGCTGGGCTATCTGGTGCGCTTGCTGATTGCGCCCGATGATGCGGTCGTAACCACCGCTGGCGCATACCCGACCTTCAATTATCACGTGGTCGGCTATGGCGGCGCGCTTCATACCGTGCCTTATGTGAAGGACGCCGAAAGCCCCGAAGCGCTACTGGCCAAGGCCCGCGAATGCGAGGCCAAGCTGGTCTATATCGCCAATCCGGATAATCCGATGGCCTCGGTGCATGACGCTGTGCGCATCCAGAGCATGATCGACGATCTGCCCGAACATGCCACGCTTTGCCTTGATGAAGCCTATATCGAATTTGCGCCCGATGGCAGCACGCCCGCGCTTGATGTCAGCCACCCCCGCGTTATCCGTTTTCGCACCTTTTCCAAGGC
>WFUK01000092.1 GCA_015485015.1 Paracoccaceae bacterium
ACATCTGGCCCGGCCTGCCTCGCTTGGCGATAGGGTTTCATGGCATTGAGCATCGCGATCACCCGCCAATCCAGCTCGGTATTCTGGCGCGGCACCTCGGAAAATCCATCGTCAGGCAGCCCGAGCGCTTGCTTCATCACCGCCACCATCGAGGGTTGGCGCTTATAAGGAATAATACGAAGGTTTGCGGCTCCGAATTCGGCCTGCCAGCGATTTACCAACGCGAGATAGTTGAAATACGGGTTGCTTTCACTAATCCCGAGATAGCGCTTTGGGTTCACCATCCCCCCGCCCCGCACAAGAGTTGACGCCAGCGAGCGCGCTAGATCAACCTGAGGCCGCAGATGAATATAAACCGTGATTTCATCAAAAACCGAAGTCAATAAGCGCTTTAGCCGCTGAACTTGCTCTGGCTCGTATAATCTGGACTGCATATGCTCACCGGAAAGCACAACCTGCTGCGGGCTTTGGTTGGTCTCGGCTATCGCCGAAAGCTCCGCCACCAGCCCATCGCATAAGCGCTGATACCCCCGCTCGTCGCGAATGCCAGCCCGAACAAAGGCATCGTCTTTTGGCTGAAAACCCTGCGCATAGGCCGTCAGCACGCGCTGATTTATATCGTCCTTAAACAATGAGGTCAGCTCTGGATAAAGCACATGCTGTTCGGCCAGTTTCGCGCGGTTCGCCCGTAGCCAGCTTTGAAAGCTGGTGGTGCCGGTTTTTTCGGTGCCGATATGAAGATGCAGTTGGATAACAGGCCCGCCGAGCTATTTATTCTGGTATTATACATAAATCCGGCGGCGGGATTGTCAACCGGCGCACGCCTATCGCAGCGCCGCAGGCAGGCGGAAATAGCCTTTCATCAGGGCGTAATCTCCGGCGCAATGCTCCAGCAAGGCCGCCCGCGCCCGAGGCCCCAAGCGCAGATCAACCGGCGCCGCGCGGCTTTTATGCAGATGGCCAAGCGCAAAATCCTGCCCGATCAGGGCGCTGATTTGCGCCGATAGCTGCTCTAGCTGGCCCAGCTTCACCACATCTGTGAAATAAGAAAGATCATGCCCGAGGTATTTGGTAAAGGGATCGGTATGATGCCGGATGGATTTTGACAGCATCCGGTAAGCGTCCAGATTGCACAAAAACATTTCGCGTGTAGGATCAGGTGTGACCTTCAAAGCCCGCGCCAGATCCATATCGATCCGCTTTTCGGAAAGCTCGCGCACCTGCAAAACCCTGTGATCATAGGCCGATAAAATCCGCTTTGCCGGATCGCGAATAATGGCAATGCGGGCATAATCGACATAGCGGGCGTGGTTGATCGCATAAAAGGGCCGGGTGTTGTGAAAGCTCTCGTGGATGTTGGTTTTGCCGCCGGAAGGATGCTCGAGCGCAAAGGGTTCGCCATGCTTGAGCTGGTAAAACGCATGTTTCATCGAGGTGCTGCCAACTTTCGGCACCGGAAAATAGGCGATTTTGAATTGCGGGTTTTCCAACGTATACATTGCGGTATTCCAGCTTGAAAAAACCGTTTTCTTTCCTCGTGAAAAGCCTTCTATGGCTTGATAGGGGCGGAAAACTCAAGTATGGCCAGCATATAGAATAATAATTCGGAGATTTCCAGATGTCTGCCCCCAAAAAAGTTGTCCTCGCCTATTCCGGCGGGCTGGATACCTCGATCATCCTGAAATGGCTCGAGATCGAATATGGTTGCGAGGTGGTAACCTTTACCGCCGATCTTGGCCAAGGCGAAGAGCTGGAGCCGGCCCGCAAAAAGGCCGAGCTTTTGGGGGTGAAACCGGAAAACATCCATATCGAGGACGTGCGCGAGGAATTTGTCCGCGATTTTGTGTTTCCGATGTTTCGCGCCAATGCGCAATATGAGGGGCTGTATTTGCTCGGCACCTCCATCGCGCGGCCGCTGATTTCCAAGCGTCTGGTTGAAATCGCCGCCGAATGCGGGGCCGATGCCGTGGCGCATGGCGCGACCGGCAAGGGCAATGACCAGGTGCGGTTTGAGCTGGCAGCCTATGCGCTCAACCCCGAGATCCAGGTGATTGCCCCGTGGCGCGAATGGGATCTTTCCAGCCGCACCAAGCTGCTGGAATTTGCCGAAATGCACCAGATACCCATCGCCAAGGATAAACGCGGCGAGGCGCCGTTTAGCGTAGACGCCAACCTTTTGCATACCTCAAGCGAGGGCAAAGTGCTGGAAGATCCGGCGATTGAAGCGCCGGATTATGTGTATCAGCGCACGGTTGCCCCCGAGGATGCACCGGATGTGGCCGAGCATATCGAGATCACTTACGAGCAAGGCGACCCCGTGGCGCTAAACGGCAAGGCGCTATCGCCTGCCGAAATGCTGACCGCGCTCAACGCGCTTGGCGGCAAGCATGGCATTGGCCGTTTGGATCTCGTGGAAGGCCGCTTCGTTGGCATGAAATCTCGCGGTATCTATGAGACCCCCGGCGGCACAATTATGCTGGAGGCCCATCGCGGCATGGAAAGCATCACGCTGGATCGCGGCGCGGCGCATCTGAAAGACGAGCTGATGCCAAAATACGCCGAGCTGATTTATAACGGCTTTTGGTATTCCCCCGAGCGCGATATGCTGCAAGCCCTGATCGACGAAAGCCAGAAACACGTGACCGGCACGGTGCGGCTGAAGCTTTATAAAGGCCTGTGCCAAACCGTCGGCCGCTGGTCTGATCATTCGCTTTATTCCGAAGAGCATGTGACCTTCGAGGATGATGCTGGCGCTTATGACCAAAAAGACGCGGCGGGCTTTATCCAGATCAACGCGCTGCGCCTCAAGCTATTGGCGGCGCGAGATAAGCGGATGAAATAGCGCCACCTTCGCAGCCACAGATTTTGTAAAAACCGCCGCAAATTCGCCGGCGGTTTTTCTGATACAGCGTAACTACTAACCTAGGTGGGGCTTATATATTTAGCTAGCCAAATACCTATTGGCATTCGCCCTCGCAGTGGCTAGTTAAATACTAGAAAGAGAGGGCAGGATGGATAAGCCAGAGATATTAAGCACTTTTGAGTTCTTCAATAAATTCCCTGACGAAGAGTCTGCCCGCAAATTCTTTGAAACGCGCCGCTGGTCCGATGAGCCTGTTTGCGGTCATTGTGGTTCGGTTTCTGTAACTGAGTGCAAAGACCATAAACCTATGGCTTACCGCTGCAAAGATTGCCGAAAACATTTCAGCGTCCGCACAGGCACTGTGTTGGCTGAAAGCCGCCTCCCCCTGCAAAAGTGGCTGTTGGCCATTTTCATGCTCACCAGCGCCCGTAAGGGCATCCCTAGCACTCAAATGGCACGTGAGCTTGGTCACCCAGAAAACCGCGTGGTTCCTCGCGCAGCGCATCCGCGAAACATGGTTGAAAGATCAAGGCGCTGGCGATGGTGGCGACCACAACCAAGTTGACGAAACATACGTTGGCGGTAAGCGTAGCAATATGCACGCAAGTAAGCGGCCAAATCAAATGGGTGGCCGTGGTCGCAAAACTCCTGTTGTTGGGATTCTCAATGAGAACAAACAGGTTCGCGCTACTGTAATGCCACATACAACGGCCAAAGCTTTAACTGGTTTCGTGTGTCTGACGTCAGCACCCGTGGGACAGATTTGAGGTTTATTTAACGGAGGATTTCTGGTTCATCGAAACGACGAAGGAGTGAAGATGAACAAGAAATCCGGAAGCAGCAAAGCAGCGGCTGATAAATTGGTGAAGAACATCCGCCGCAAAACCAGACAAACCTATTCTTCCGAGGAGAAAATTCGCATCGTTTTGGCGGGGCTCCGAGGGGAAGAAAGCATATCCGCACTATGCCGTCGTGAAGGCATCTCCGAAAGCCTGTATTACAGTTGGTCCAAGGAGTTCCTTGAGGCGGGCAAGCGCCGCCTGTCAGGTGATACAGCGCGTCAGGCCACCTCGCCAGAGGTGAAGGAGTTGCGATCCGAAGCGATGGCCCTGAAGGAGTGCGTGGCCGACCTGACCATTGAAAACCGTCTGCTCAAAAAAAGCATAACAGGGGTTGGGGGATACGAGGAATGAGATACCCTGCATCTGAAAAGCTTGAAATCATCCGCACCGTTGAGAAGTCACATCTGCCGGTCAAGCAGACCCTCGACATGCTGGGTATTCCCCGCACCACGTTTTATCGGTGGTACGATGCTTATGTCGAAGGTGGCCTTGATGCTTTAGCGGATCGCTCGCCTCGGCCGATATCGGTTTGGAACCGTATTCCCCAAGCCAGGCGGGATGATATGATCGAGTTTGCGCTCGAGCATGAAGCTCTGACGACACGGGAACTCGCGGTCAAATACACCGATGAGAAGCGGTATTTTATCTCTGAATCATCGGCTTATCGTATTTTGAAAGCCGCTGATCTGATCACGGCCCCAGACTATGTGGTGATCAAGGCCGCCAGCGAGTTCACGGACAAAACCACCACCATCAACGAAATGTGGCAGACCGACTTTACCTACTTCAAGATCATCGGGTGGGGCTGGTTTTATCTCAGCACGATTCTGGATGATTACAGCCGTTACATCATTGCATGGAAGCTTTGCACCAATATGCGGGCCGAGGACGTAACGGACACGATTGCATTAGCTCTGGCAGCATCAGGG
The DNA here is from genome assembly GCA_015485015.1 of Paracoccaceae bacterium. Classification (GTDB taxonomy): domain Bacteria; phylum Pseudomonadota; class Alphaproteobacteria; order Rhodobacterales; family Rhodobacteraceae; genus UBA3077. The sequence goes on from WFUK01000092.1 coordinate 4,635, forward strand.
TGTGATCAGGCGGTTGTCAGACACATGCCGCGCCTGCTGAGCGACAATGGGTCATGCTACATCTCTGGCGATCTGGCCGAATGGCTGGATGATCACAAAATGGCTCACGTTCGCGGAGCCCCGTTTCATCCACAAACCCAGGGCAAGATAGAGCGTTGGCATCAGACAATGAAAAATCGAGTTCTGCTGGAAAACTACTACCTGCCCGGTGATCTCGAACGCCAGATCGGGGCCTTTGTCGACTACTACAACAACGAACGCTATCACGAGAGCCTCAACAACGTCACACCCGCCGATGTCTACTTCGGACGGGACAAAGCCATCATCAGAGAAAGGGAAAAGATCAAAAAACAGACAATCCAACAACGCCGCTTGCAACATCGAAAACAAGCTGCATAATCAATCACATTAACTGTAGTGGTTCAGACCTGATCTGACAGTTACCGTTTTTCGGGCGGCATTTGTCAGGTCAAATTCAGTTCACGAACTTTTCCTTCCAAATATCTTTGCCCTCAATCATGGTCTGAAACGGCGTTCTGCCGCAACACATTTTTCCCTGATGAGTTCGTTCAGTGTTGTAGAAGTCGATCCATTCATCCAGATCGGACTGCAAGGCCTCGACGGTTTCGTAGAGCTTTTTGCGGAATGTGATCTGGTAAAACTCCTGCAGGATCGTCTTGTGGAATCGCTCGCAGATGCCGTTGGTCTGGGGCGATTTCACCTTGGTTTTGGTATGGTCGATATCGTTGATTGCCAGGAAGAGCTGGTAGTCGTGTTTGTCGACCCGCCCGCAATATTCCGTGCCGCGATCCGTCAGGATGCGCAGCACCGGCAGGCCGTGTTCTTCATAGAATGGTAGCACTTTGTCGTTCAGCATATCAGCCGCCGTGATCGGAGTTTTGGTGGTGTAAAGCTTGGCCTGGGCCACCTTGGAATATGTATCGACATAGGTCTGCTGGTAAACACGGCCAACGCCCTTCAATGTACCAACATAGAAGGTGTCCTGAGAGCCAAGGTAGCCAGGATGGGCGGTCTCGATCTCGCCGCAGGCCTCGTCGTCCAGCTTCTTCTTTTCCAAGGCCTGCACTTGGGCTTCGGTCAGGATGCCACCCTCGCTGGCCACCTTGGCCTCTAGGGCTTTCAGCCGGTTCTTGAAGTTGGCCAGATCGTGGCGCAGCCAGATGGACCTGACGCCGGATGGGGAAACAAATACCCCCAGTTTGCGCAATTCGTTGGATGTGCGGGCTTGTCCGTAAGCCGGAAAATCCGTAGCCGATTTGATGACAGCATCTTCGGTCGCCTGATCCACCCGATTGGCCAAGTTGGGCTTGCGCCGGGTCCGCTCAAACAAAGCCTCGACCCCGCCATCATCCACCGCGGATTTGTAGCGGTAAAATGTGTCCCGGGACATGCCCATAACTTGGCAGGCTTTAGATACGTTGCCCAGCTCTTCGGCAAGGTTCAGCAGGCCGACTTTGTGTTTGATGATCTTCTCGTTAGTATTCAACATTGTGGTTTCCTCGTTTTGTGGTTGGTGTGCACCACCATCAAAACGGTAACCATCGCCCTTATCAATGGGCG
>WFUK01000093.1 GCA_015485015.1 Paracoccaceae bacterium
GTTCTATATTCCGCTCATGAACGCCCTTTTGGGGCGAGTTTTTGTAATAATAGTAGAGCGTTTCCCCACGGGAACAAAATTTTCGCAAAACTGCTTTTGGAACATAGTGGTGAAACTTAGGAGCCATTCAAACTCCCCATCATCTCCCGCCATTCCCCAGCGCTCATCCCACTCGTCTCTTGCGTCACCTGCTCACCTTTAAGCATCCTACGCAACACCGCCATCCCCTTCCCCGAGAACTGGGCACCGCCCATGCGGTAGTCTTCAAAGGCGCCAAATGCCGCTGGCACCCAGTCGGCCACGATCTTGCAGATGGCGTCGGCGTAGACGCGGATTTCGTATTGGGCGTGGCTGTCGGCCCGCAGGCGCAGGAAGTGGAAGAGGTTGTGCAGGTCGACCTTCCAATACCATTGCGTATAGATATTCATCGGCAGGTTCATCCGCGCCAGCTCGCGGGCAAGGCCGGATTGGCCGTCATCCGAGATCATCTGCTCGTAGTGGTCATAGGCTTGGTTGCAGTCGCGCTTCAGGATATCCAGCACCCGGGCGGCTTCCTCGCCTTGCAGCAGGTTTCCACGGCCTTGATTATTCACCACGGATTGGGCGTTCAGGTGGTCAGGGGCGGGAATATAGAACTCCCGATCTAGGATGGAATAGCGGGCGGAGTATTCATTCACATTCGCCGTGCGGTGGCGGATCCATTGGCGGGCGACAAACACCGGCAGCTTTACGTGCAGCTTGATCTCGCACATCTCAAACGGGGTGGAGTGCCAGTGGCGCATCAGGTAGCGGATCAGGCCGGCGTCATTGCTGACCGCCTTGGTGCCCTTGCCATAGCTCACCCGCGCCGCTTGGCAGATGGCGCTATCGTCGCCCATATAGTCAATGACGCGCACAAAGCCGTGGTCGAGGACCTCGTGGGCGGTATAAAGATGCTGCTCCATGCCGGGGGCGGTAGCGCGCAGGGTTTCTCGGCGCTCACCGCGCTGGGCTTCGATTTCGGCTTGCTGCTCGGGGGTGATGGGCATGGGGCCTCCTGTTTCGCTGGTTTTCACCCACTTTATATGGAATGGGCGCAATAAGAAACCACCATATGCAGTGTTTAGCCGAAACGAAAGGCCGAGACCGCCGCGCCGTTGACCACATCGGCATAGGTTTTTACGGCAGCCTCGCCGCTTGCCGCGCCTGCGGTGACAAAAACCGGCGTCAAATGCTCCTCTCGCGGATGCGCAAGCCGCGCGCCGGGGGCCTCGTGCCAGCGCATCAGCGCGGTATTGCGGGTGGCGGGGTCGGCTTGCATAATATCCGTAAGCCAAGCGTCAAATTCGGCGGCCCCTTTTGGCGGCACGCGGCCCATAAGCGCGCCGACATTGTGGTAGCTGAGGCCCGAACCGATAATCAGCACCTCTTGTTTGCGCAAGGGCGCAAGGGCAGCGCCAATGTCAAAATGCAATTGCGGGTCAAGGCCGGATTTTAGCGAAAGCGCAACGGTCGGAATATCTGCCGCTGGCAGCGCCAGTTTAAGCGGGATAAATACCCCGTGATCAAAGCCGCGCTTTGGGTCATTGCCGGTTTCAATGCCCGCATCTTGCAGCAGGTTTCGCACCTCGGAGGCTAGCTCGGGGCTGCCGGAGGCGGGCCATTCCAGCTCATAGGTATGGGGCGGAAAACCGTGGTAATCATAGAGCAGCGGCGGGTTTTTCTGGCTGGTTACCGTGGGCTTTTCGGCTTCCCAATGGGCGGAAATCACTAGAATAGCTTTGGGCCGCTCTGGGAGGTCTTGCAGGATGTTTTCAAGAAAGCGGCGCATATTTGCCCATGTGTCGGGCGGGGACCACTCCATAAAAAAGCAGGGACCGCCGCCATGGGGAATGAACAATGCGGGCATTGAGGTAAGCATGGGTAACCCTCTTTGTCATGTGCTTCTTGATATATCTGGTCTATGAAGGGGCATTTCAAGCCAAAGGTATTTTATGAACCGGCCAAACTTAAGCATCGAGCGCCGTCTGGGGGATTATATGCGCGCCCGCCTGCCGCTCGGGCTGGCGGAATTCTTGATGTTTGGCCTCAAAATGGCGTGGGCTTGCTTGTTTGCAGGGCTGATGCTGCTCGCGATTATTGTCACCAAGCTGATCTGGCCTGAAGGGGCGGCGCTGGCGCGGTATGATTTTCTGGTGATCTATGCGGTCGGCATTCAGGTGGCGCTGCTCACTTTCAAGATGGAAAGCTGGGCCGAGGCCAAGGTGATCTTGCTATTTCATATCAGCGGCACGGTTATGGAGATCTTCAAGCTGCAAATGGGATCTTGGGGATATCCCGAGGCGGGGCTGCTGAAAATCGGCGGGGTGCCGCTGTTTTCGGGCTTTATGTATGCCTCCGTGGGCAGCTTCATGGCCCGCGCGATCCGTATTTTCGATATGCGGTTTGAGCGCTATCCGCCGTTTTGGACCACGGTGCTTTTGGCGCTGGCGATCTATGGCAATTTCTTTAGCCAGCATTTTATCTCGGATTTCCGCTATGGGCTGATGCTGGCCACGGTGCTGGTTTTCTGGCGGGTGCGGATATATTTCACCCCGTTTGGCCATCGGCTCTGGATGCCGCTGGTGCTGGCGGCCTTTCTCTCCAGCCTGTTTTTATACGCGGCTGAAAACATCGGCACCCTCACCGGCACATGGCTTTATGCCGGCGCGCATGCGTTCAGCTTTACCAGCCTTTCCAAGCTTGGCTCATGGTATTTGCTGCTCTATGTCAGCTTCGCGCAGGTAACATTGGTGCATCGCCGCGCGCTCAGCCGAGCCTAATCGCCCAGCGCGTTTTTATGCATCCAGTCGGCGTGCTTGGGGGCTTTTTTGGTTTTGGACCATTCCTCCAGCATTTCCCATTTCACCGCGTTGAGCCTGGCCAGCATCGCGTCTTCCCCGGGGTCGGGACAGGCCAGCTCTATCCGGTGGCCATTGGGGTCAAAGAAATAGATCGAGTGGAAGATCGAATGGTCCGTCACCCCCAGCACATCAATGCCATTGGCTTCCAGATGATCCTTGAATTCCAGCAGCTTGGCCCGATCCGTCACCTTAAAGGCCAAATGCTGCACCCATGCGGGGGTGTTGGGATCTTTGCCCATTTCGGGCTGGGTGGGCAGCTCGAAAAAGGCCAAAACATTGCCCATCCCCGCATCGATAAACACATGCATATAGGGGTCCGGTGCGCCGGTGCTGGGCACGCGATCTTCGGCAATGGCAAGGATAAAATCCATATTCAGCATTTTGCCATACCATTCAACCGTCTCTTTGGCGTCTTTGCAGCGATAGGCCACATGGTGGATCTGGTCGATTTTCATCGGAATTCCTTTCAGGATTGGGCAGCAATATCCAAGGCGGCATCCAGCACGTCTTGATTGCCGATATGATTGGCGAGTATCAGGATAAGGCGGGCATTCAGCGCCTCGGATTGCGCATCGGTCAGGCCCTCATGCACGCCTATAAGACGGTCATAAAAGCCGTCTGTATCGTCAAAATTGGGTTTTAGATTGAGCATTTTATCCCTTTCCTATGGTGTGGTTGGGCCTATGGCGTGGTTGAAGGCGGCTTTTACCGCAGCCTCGTCATAAGCCAGCCAGCGCGCCGAGACATGCTGATCCGGCCGCACCAGATAAACCGCCGCGCCGGTATCGCCCAGATAGCGCGCTTTCAGATCCGGCGTGATCGGCAGATTCAGGCCCTCAATGGTGATCCCCTCCACCTCCAGCGTGGCAGGCACTTCGATATTGATCCCGAGCAGCTGAAAGCGATTGCCGAGCTGGTCCAGCAGCCAGCCCGCCTTGGTATCTGCGTCTTTTAGCGGCGCACCGGGGCGGGTACCGGCGGGAAGCTGCGCCATATCCGGCCCGTTCAGCCGCGAGCCATCATAGGTGCAAGGCACAGAAAGCCGACCGGAATTCACCAGCGGGCGGGCAAATTCATGGTTTCGTGCCAAGGTCAGCACCCCGTCACGAAAGGCGCGGCTGGCCCTGGATTTCGGGGTGATAAAATCGGTAGATCGGGTTGAATTAAGGATGTTTTCCTCTGCGCCATGCACCCGCTCGTCTGAATAGCTGTCGAGCAGGGTTTCGGGAGCTTTACCCTCGATCACCAGCTTGAGCTTCCATGCCAGATTGTCCACATCCTGCAAGCCGCTATTGGCCCCGCGCGCGCCAAAAGGGCTGACCTGATGCGCGGCATCGCCCGCAAACAGCGCCCGCCCATAGCGGAATTTCTCCATCCGGCGGCATTGAAAGGTGTAAATCGAGACCCATTCCAGCTCGAATTCCGCCTCCTCGCCCAGCATTGCCCGCAAGCGGCGGTGGATATTCTCGGGCTTCAGCTCCGCCTCGCGGTCAATATCCTGCCCGATCTGGAAATCGATCCGCCAGACATTGTCAGGCTGCTTATGCAGCAGCGCCGATTGCCCGCGGTTAAACGGCGGATCAAACCAGAACCAGCGCTCGGCGGGGAAATCGGCCTGCATAACCACATCGGCAATCAGGAAATTATCCTCGAATACCCGCCCCTTAAAATCATGCCCGAGCATCCGTCGGGTCGGGGAATTGGCCCCGTCACAGGCGATCAGCCAGTCCGCTTCCAGCAAATAACTGCCCTCGGGGGTATCAACCTCGAGCCGCACATGATCGCCATTATCTGCTAGCGCCGTCACCTTGTTTTTGCCCCGCAGCTCAATCGGTGCGCCCGCAGCCTCCAGCGCCCGCAGCCGCTCGATCAGCTTTTCCTCAAAGGTATATTGCTGAAGATTGATAAAAGCGGGGTTTTTATGGCCGGTCTCTGGCTGGAGGTTAAAGCTATAGGCCTCGTCCTGATCAAAAAACACCCGTCCGGTATCCCACAAAACCCCCTTTTCCACCATCGGCGCGCCGCAGCCCAGCCGATCCAGAATTTCCAAGGGCCGCTTGGCAAAGCAAATGGCGCGGGAGCCAAAAGACACCCGATCATTATCATCCAGCACCACAACCGGCACCCCCTGCTGCGCCAGATCAATCGCCGCCGCCAGCCCGATCGGCCCTGCGCCAATCACGATCACCTTATGCCGCGCGGTCGGGCTGGCGTCTTGGTCTTCCGAGCGCTGATAGGGGTATAGCGGGGTGTCGAAAATTTTGCTCATCCCTGCAATGCCTCCCACATCTCTATATCGCGCTGGGCGGTCCAGATGCGGGGATGGGCGATGCCCCGGGCTTCGTCATAAGCGCGCGCCACGTTAAATGGCAGGCAATGCTCGTAAATGGCAAAATCGCCGAATTTCTCGTCGCATTCCGCGCGCACCGCATCCCATGCCTGCTTCAGACAGCCACCCTTGGCGGCCACGCGGGCGGCGGGGCGATAGGTGCTTTCCACAAAATCCCTGGTGCTTTCAATCGCCGCTTCCACCATGCCACGGCCCACCAGCGCATCGCCGCGCCCCGGCGCAATGCTGACGGGATCAAACGCCGCGATGTTATCCAAGGTATGGCCCCATTCGGCAAAAAACCCGTCACCGCAATAGCACGCGGAGTGGTATTCCACGATATCGCCGGTAAACATCACCTCGGCATCCGGCACCCAGACCACCGCGTCGCCCGCCGTATGCGCCCGGCCAAGCTGCATGATATCCACGCGGCGTTTGCCAAGGTAAACCGTCATCGCCTCGCTAAAGGTCGTGGTCGGCCAGGTCAGCCCGGGGATGCTTTCATGGCCCTGAAACAGGCGCGGGAAGCGCTGGAATTCGCTATCCCAATCCTCCTGCCCGCGCTCCTCGACCATGCCGCGCGCCGCCTCGGACATAATGATTTGCGGCGCGCCATATGCGCTTGCCCCCAGCACCCGCACCGCGTGATAATGGGTCAGCACCAGATGGCTGATCGGCTTGTCGGTGACCTTGCGAATTTCCTCGATCACCTTGTTCGCCAAGCGCGGCGTGGCC
>WFUK01000094.1 GCA_015485015.1 Paracoccaceae bacterium
GCGGTGGAAAGTCCGGCGGCAATTACCAGCAAAAACAGAGGGTCGAAAAACATGATCAGGCTCCTTTATAGTCCTGCATATATATGATCTAGCAGGCGTTTGGGCAAGGCGCGGCGCATAAATTCGGTGATATAGGTGGCTTTTGTGACCATATAGCGCGGCTTGGGGTTTTTCGCCTCCAGCGCGTGGATCAGCTTATCGGTCACCGCCGAGCAGGGCAGCTCAAAGCGATCAGGGCCGTTATCATCGCTATATAATCGCGGGATCAGTTTTTTTTCATAGACCGCGCGCTGGGCCGAGGCTTTCCAATCGATCCAGCGCTCGAAATGCGGAATGGAATTGCTGCGGATTTTGGTGGGAATCGGGCCGGGCTGAATCGAGATGAATTTCAGCCCGGTCTGGTAATTTTCGTAGCGCAGCGCATCCGTCATGGCCTCCATGGCGAATTTTGTGGCGCAATAGGCCCCGCGCATTCTTAGGGCAGAAATTCCCAATACCGAGGAGCAATTCACCACCCGCCCGGCTGGGCGCATCGCAGGCAAGAGCTGTGCGATCAGATCAAACTGGCCAAACAGATTAACCTCGAATATCGCTCGCAAAGCATCGCGCGGCAGGTCTTCGGTGGCGCCGGGGATCGCATAGGCCCCGTTGTTGAATAGCGCATCCAGCTTGCCACCGGTGCGGCTTAACGTTTCTTTAACGGCTGTTGCGATAGACGGCTCGTCAGAATAGTCCAGCTGAAAGCTCTCCAGCCCCTCGGCCCGCAGCCGCGCGCAGTCCGCTTCTTGGCGGCAGGTGGCAAACACCCGCCAGCCGCGCTTATGCAGGGTGTGGGCGGCGTCATAGCCAATGCCGCTAGAGCAACCCGTTATCAGGATGGATTTTTTCATTTGGCACTCCCGTTTTTCCCAACTACATACAGGGGATTGCGACACAGGGAAAGCCCGCAGCCGTTTTTGCCCTAGACCCGCGAGCGCCTCCGATATACACCACATTTATGGCCAAGAAGACAAACACCCCCGAGATAGACCCAGAAGATGGCGGCATTATCACCTCCGAGCCGCTCAAGCGGGCGCTTGGCGATCGCTATCTTACCTATGCGCTCTCCACCATCATGAACCGCGCGCTGCCCGATGCGCGCGATGGGCTGAAGCCGGTGCATCGGCGCATTTTGTATGCCATGCGAGAACTGAAGCTCGACCCCAAAGGCCGCTATCGGAAAAGCTCGAAAATCACCGGGGATGTGATGGGCAATTACCATCCCCATGGCGATGCTGCGATTTACGACGCCATGGCGCGCTTGGCGCAGGATTTTAACGTGCGCTATCCGTTGGTCGATGGCCAAGGGAATTTTGGCAATATCGACGGCGATAACCCCGCCGCCGCGCGCTATACCGAGGCTAGAATGACCGAGGTGGCCGAAGCCCTGATGGAAGGGCTTTCCGAGAACGCTGTTGATTTTAAAGACAATTACGACGGCACCCTGCAAGAGCCGGTGGTGATGCCCGCCCGCTTCCCGCACCTTTTGGCCAATGGGGCCAGCGGCATTGCCGTGGGCATGGCCACCAATATTCCACCCCATAATCTGGCGGAGCTATGTGATGCCGCCATCCACCTGATCCGCAGCCCCAATGCGCGCGATGAAACCCTCGCCGAGCTGGTGCCGGGGCCGGATTTCCCTACCGGCGGCATATTGGTAGAGCCGCGTGAAAATATCCTGAAAGCCTATGCCACGGGTAAGGGCAGCTTTCGGCTGCGGGCGCGCTGGGAGATTGAGGAACTGGGGCGCGGGCAGTGGCAAATTGTGGTTACGGAAATTCCGTATCAGGTGCAGAAATCCAAGCTGATCGAGAAGATCGCCGAGATTATCAACCAAAAGAAAATACCCATCTTGGCCGATGTGCGGGATGAAAGCGCCGAGGATATCCGGCTGGTGCTGGAGCCGCGCAGCAAAACCGTGGATGCGCAAGTGCTGATGGAAACCCTGTTTCGCCAAAGCGATCTCGAAACCCGCTTTTCGATGAATATGAACGTGTTGATCGACGGGCTGACGCCGCAAGTGGCCAGCCTGAAAGACATGCTGCGGGCCTTTATCGACCACGCGCGCGAGGTTTTGGTGCGGCGCACGCGCTTCCGGCTGGGCAAGATCGAAAGCCGTCTTGAGGTGCTGGGCGGCTATATTATCGCCTTTCTCAATCTGGATCGGGTGATCGAAATTATCCGCTATGAGGATGATCCCAAGGCCATGTTGATGGCCGAATTCGAGCTATCCGATGTGCAGGCCGAGGCGATTCTCAATATGCGCCTGCGCAGCCTGCGCAAGCTGGAGGAAATGGAGCTGAAGCGCGAGCAGGGTGAGCTTTTGGATGAGAAAGCCGACCTCGAGGGGCTTTTGGGTGATGTGACCCGGCAATGGATGAAGATCATCGAGCAGTTGCGCGAAACCAAAAAGCATTTTGGCAAATCCGAAGCGGGGGCGCGGCGGACTACGCTGGCTGATGCGCCGGATGTGGAGGAGGTGCCGATTGAAGCCATGATCGAGAAAGAGCCGATTACGGTTGTTTGCTCAAAAATGGGCTGGCTGCGGGCGCTAAAGGGGCATACCGCGCTTGATGCCGAGATGAAATTCAAAGATGGCGA
>WFUK01000095.1 GCA_015485015.1 Paracoccaceae bacterium
CCGCTTGCGAGGCCGATGAGCATCTGCTGCGCGGGCTAAACACCCATAAGGGGCACCTGACCTATGCCGCCGTTGGCGTGGCGCTGGAAATGGATGTGCTTAGCCCCAAGCTGGCCCTGAACGCCTAAAAAACGGGCGGCTTTCGACCGGATCGAAAGCCGCCATATCCGCAAAATTTTGGCTTGGTTCCGGCTATTCGAGCCAAGCCCGAACCGCTTTCACCCGCCCGCGCGCCACGGGGATATCGCTTCCGTCATGTAGTTCAAGGCATTTATTTCCGTCTTTGGTAACCATGCCAACCACCGCCTGCCGAGAGACCCAGTGCGAGCGATGGGGTTGAATTCCGTTTTCGCAGCCCAGTTGGCCAATCAAATCCGATAGCCGCGCTCTTACCAGATCTTCTGCTTGTCGGGTTTTAATCCGCACATAATGATCTTGCGAGGAAACCGAGATTAAATCCTTATAATAATAGGTTTTCCCCAGAACTGTAATGGTATCGCGGGCCGCTTCAGACCCCGCCTCATGGGGCTTTTTCTCGCCATCGCCGGAGCTGATCGCCGTCGGCATTACGAAGGTCAAAAAGAAGGTTTCCAAAACCAGCGTAAGCACAAAATTGAGCGGTAATTTTTCAGCCGCGTTTTCCAGCGACATCCCGTTGCCAAAAATAGCGGACATGCCAAGCTCGACAAAATAGGTGGTGAAGGTGACGGCGGCAAATCCGACCAGTGGAAAAATAAGAAAAAACCTCGGAAACCGCTGTGAAATTTTAATCCCAACGGCGCTCGCGAAATAGTAAAATAAAAACGTAATCCCGGATATCGCCGTGGTATAGGTCACCAGCGCGGTCAAAGACACCCGCTCGGCAAACCCGTGCAGATCAAGTAAAACCAGCACAGATATGATCAATACCCAAAAAATATAGGTATAGTAATTGGTGTAAACAGTGCGCAATTCACGTTGCGTCAAATGTCTTTTGCGCCAAAACACGTCAAAACAGGGCATCCCGCGCCAAACGGCTTGTTCCAATATTTCACCCTCGCTAATCATCTAGGGGTATGCAATTGGTGAGAAGCAAGCGTGCCGCCGCATCGCTTTTGTAGTTGGTAAAGTTTTTTTTAGTTTTGTATTCTCGATCATCGCATATTCTAGCTGCCAGTTTTGTTCCAAAACTGGCAGCTAGTCAACTTATTCATTTATTTGCACCTAAAATTACAATCCGGCGCCGAGCATGATAACATTCGAGGCTGACCCAGAAGCTCAGCCTTCCGGCGCGACGCCCGTCAGCGTATAATGCAGGATATCCACCACCTGCTGCGGCGTTTCCACCACGGCGAGCGCGGCGGCGTCGACCTCTTTGAGCGCGTGCTGGTGGTCCGCCCCGTGCATCACGATCAGCGCTTTGCCTTTAGCAGCGGCGTAGCCCGCGTCAAACGCCGCGTTCCATTGCTTGTATTTTTCGCCAAAGCGCACCACCACAATATCGGCAGCCTCAATCGCATTGCGGGTGCGGATGGCATTCAGCTTCGCGCCCTTGTGATCGTGCCAGAATTTATCACCCTCCGCCCCCATGATGCGCACACCGGCATCGTCAGAGGTGGCGTGGTCCGTAACCGGCGCGCTGAATTCCACATCCAGTTCGGCGGCGGCTGTTTCGATTTCCGCCCGCCAGTTGCTATGGATTTCTCCGCTCAAATATACCTTCATGATCTTAGCTCCCCGCCGGTTTGCTTGGCCACAGAGGCCACGATTTTGGCCGAAATGGCCTCGATTTCCTTATCGGTCAGCGTTGTCGCCCTGGGCTGGATCCGCACCGTGATCGCCACCGATTTTTTGCCTTCGCCCATTTGCGCCTCGGCCTTGGCCCCGCCAAATATATCAAATACCGACACCGCCTCGATCAGCTTTTTATCGCCCCCTTTGGCGGCTTTTACCAGTTTTTCGATCTCAAGCGTCGCATCAACCACAAAGGCAAAATCGCGCTCCACCGCTTGCAGATCATGGGCCTGAAGCGCAGGGCGGGTTTTGGACTTGGCCTTTTTCAGCGGCACATTTTCAGGGAAGATCGTAAAGCCGACAACCGCGCCCTTTACGCCCATTGCCTTCAGCACCTTGGGGTGCAGCTCGCCAAATATCGCCAGCGGGTTTTTCGGCCCGAGCGACAATACCGCCGAGCGCCCGGGGTGGAACCATTCCGGCGCATTGCGCAGCACCATCAGATTGCCCACCGGCGCGCCAATCGCAGCCAAAGCCGCCTCGGCATCGCCCTTGGCATCATAAATATCCACATTGCGGCGGGTGCCAAAAGCGTTGCGCGGCGCGGTGGTGCCGACGCGGATGCCACAAGCCATGGTGCGCTGGTCCTCCGGCTCTGGCCCGCTAAAGCCCTGCCCGATTTCAAACAGCGCCATATCGGCCTCGCCCCGCGCCTGATTGCGCGCCGCCGCCTGCAACAGGCTGGGCAGAATATCAGGCCGCATATGGCTCATTTCTGACGAGATCGGATTGCTGAGCTTGACCGCATCCGAGCCACCACCAAATAGCGCGGCGGATTTCTGGTCGATAAAGCTATAGGTCACACATTCGTTCAGCCCCAGCGCCAAGGCGCGGCGCAGGGTCATCAGGCGTTTTTGCGAAGGCGTCAGCACCGGTTTCATCACCCCCACCCCCGGGCGCGAAAGCGGCTTGCCAACCAGCTTGGTCAGGCTGGCCACACGGGCGATTTCTTCGATCAAATCGGCCTCGCCATGCACATCGGGCCGCCAGCTAGGCACGCTAACCATAAGGTCGTTCACCTCGAAACCAAGCTCGGTAAGGATGCGGATTTGCTCCGCTTCCGCGATCTCCATCCCGACCAGCGATACCACGCGGGACGGATCAAGCCTATAGGCCCGCGCCGTATCCGGCACTTCGCCCGCCCGCGCCATCTCGGAAGCCTCGCCGCCGCAAAGCTCAAGGATCATCCGGGTTGCAAGGTCCAGCCCGACGGGGGTAAAGGCGGGATCAATGCCGCGCTCGAAACGGTAGCGGGCATCGGAATTGATCTTGAGCTTGCGCCCCGTCATGGCGATCTTGATAGGGTCCCAATATGCGCTCTCGACAAATACATTCACCGTATCCTCCGAGCAACCGCTGGCCGCGCCGCCCATAATGCCGGCAATGCTTTGCGGGCCAGTATCATCCGAGATCACCATCATGCCGGCATCAAGCGTATATTCATTGTCATCCAGCGCCATCATGGCCTCGCCGCCCGTGGCATAATGCACCCGCAAATCACCCGAAACCTTATCCGCATCAAAAACATGCAGCGGACGGTTCAGATCATAGGTGAAAAAGTTGGTGACATCGACCAGCTTTGAAATCGGCCGCAGCCCGATGGCGCGCAAACGATCCTGCAACCATTGCGGCGAGGGGCCGTTTTTCACGCCCTTGATCAGCCTACCGGTGAATACCGGCGCGTCTTGCAGCGTATCTTCATCGATGCTCACGGCAACCTCGCAAGGAAACCCAGCCTCGATTTTGGCCACAGGCGCGGGCTTGAGCTTGCCCAGCCCCCGCGCAGCCAGATCCCGCGCAACCCCGCGCACACCCAGCGCATCGGGGCGATTAGGCGTGATCGCGATATCGATCACAGGGTCGTTGCGGTCCAGATAATCAATGAAGCGCGCGCCAAGGGGGGCATCGGCAGGCAGGTCAATAATGCCGTCATGCTCGTCCGAAATCATCAGCTCGCGCTCGGAGCAAAGCATGCCGAGGCTCTCGACATCGCGGATTTTGCCGGCTTTCAGCGTTAGATCAATGCCGGGCACATAGGCGCCAACGGGGGCAAAAACCCCGACCAGCCCCGTGCGGGCATTGGGCGCGCCGCAAACCACCTGAACCTCCTCGGTTTTGCCATCCGGACCATTGGGATAGGTCTCGACACGGCACAGGCGCAGGCGGTCGGCATTGGGGTGCTGCACCGCTTCGATCACGCGGCACAGCCGGAATGCGCCGAGGGTGTCAGCAGGGTTTTCCACCCCTTCGACCTCAAGCCCAAGATCGGTAAGGGCCTCGGTGATCTCGTCAAGGCTTGCCTCGGTTTCGAGATGGGTTTTTAGCCAGTTCAGGGTAAATTTCATGGGTCATGCACCTAAAGTTTGCTTTGCCCGCAAACTATGGGAAACGCGCGCAAATGAAAAGGGGGAGATTTGACGGGGGCGGCCTTGAATGATGCCTTTAATCGCGCTATATATAGCACAATAAGGAGAGTCTTTAAATGATCCATACGATATTCAGCGATAAAGCTGCCAGCATCACCGACCTGAAGAAAAACCCGATGGGGACGGTAGAAGCCGCCGGTGGCCCTGTCGCCATTCTCAATCGCAACCAGCCGGTGTTTTATTGTGTGCCAGCCGCCGAATACGAGGCGATGATGGAGTTGCTGGAAGATATGGAGCTAAACGCGATTGCCGATGCGCGGATGGGCGGGCCATTTGTTGAGGTCTCGCTGGATGAGCTATAAGCTTCTCTTCCATGTTGACGCGCAAAAGGAATGGCGGAAGCTCGGGGCGACGGTGCGCGCCCAAATTTCCAAAAAGCTGAAGCAACGGCAGGAAAACCCTCGGGTGAAGGCCGCCAAACTTTCCGGCCATACGGACCGCTACAAGATCAAGCTCCGCAAATCCGGCTATCGGCTGGTTTACGAAGTGGTTGATGATCGCCTCGTGATTTTGGTCATCGCGATTGGCAAGCGCAACCGTGCAGCGGTGTATGAAAAGGCGGCGGAGAGGTAGGGTGCGTGGCTTCCACGCACCTTTGTAGGGCAAACGCGGGGATGGTGCGTGCAAAGCACACACCCTACGCTTGCTTGTTACAGCATTCCAACAAACCGATTAAGGCTCCCCAAAATGGGCTAAATAAATCTTCCAGCCCTCGTTCGGGACAAATTTTTTGTCAAAAGAAATCAAAGGCTCACTTGCGCTCCCAAACTGTGCTGCATAATGTCTCCGTCCTTTGAGAATGCCATCATAAATTCGGCGTAGTTGTTTTTGCATATTCAATTGCTGACTAACCTCATCTGGGGCTAATAA
>WFUK01000096.1 GCA_015485015.1 Paracoccaceae bacterium
GGTTTAATCCGCGCCAACTGTTCTTTGCTGAGCCAAAATTGATCTGACATGGTGCCCTCCTGATGCTGAAAGGCATTGATTCAGAACTTTGTCAAATTGGCAAGATATTAATAGGTCCTGACCCTAGATCTTGCTTTGCACCCAGGCCTTGATCTGATCCGCTCGTAAAGCGCCGGATTGGCGGGCGATTTCTTTGCCGTTTTTGAAAATCGCCATGGTCGGGATGCCGCGAATATTGTGGCGTTGGGAGACAGCCGGATGCGCCTCGGTATTGATTTTGGCAAAGCGCGCGGCGGTGCCCATCGCGGTGGCTGCCTTGGAAAATTCGGGGGCCATCATCCGGCACGGGCCGCACCACGGGGCCCAGAAATCTACCACCAGCGGCAGCTGATCGCGCTTACTGGCTTTTTGCAGCGTGGCGGCATCCATTTCGGATACCTTCGGCACGTTGAGCGCCTTGCCGCAGGTGCCGCATTTGGGCTTGGCGGAAAGGCGCTCTTCAGGCACGCGGTTTATGGTGCCGCAGGAAAGGCAGGTCAGGTTTTTGGCAGACATTTTTTGGCTCCAGAAATATTCGGGTTAGTGCATATATCGAGGCGTCGTGCCAGATTTCAAGGGGGTGTGCTGCACTATCGATCCGGCGCGCGGCCTTCTTGCTCGGCTTTGCGGCGCTCCTCCATCAATGCTTTATGCTCCGCCTGTGCCAACATATCCTTGATCACGCGGGTTTTGGCATCCGATATCGCGGCAAAACCCCGGGCGTTTTCGGCTTGGGCCTCCTGCATTTGGCGGCGCGATAGCAGGCGGATGTTTTCCTGATCGGCCCAGCCTAGCCAGCGGCTGATAATCGCGAGGTCTTCCGGGGGGGCATCCTCCAGATTGTCGTTGATCTCTTTGGCCAGCGCCGCCATTTGCCGGGCTGTGGCGGCGGTTTTGGCATTGGCGCGGGTTAGCGCTGCCATGTCTTTCAGGCGTTTTTGCTCGGCCAGATTGCGCAGGGTTTTCAGCTCGGCGGGGGTCATGCGCCGCGCTCTTTGGCTTTGGCGCGCATTTCGGTGGCAAAGCGGATGGCGGCGGCGATGGCGCGGTAATGCTCGGGGTCGATCTCTTGGCCGATTTTAACGGTGGCATGCAGCGCGCGTGCGGTCGGGGGGTCACTATGGATCGGCACATTGCTATCCAGCGCCACTTCGCGAATGCGCCGCGCCACATCATCCACCCCTTTGGCAATTACCACGGGCGCGGTGCCGGGGGTGCGGCTCCATTCCAGCGCCACGGCGTAATGGGTCGGATTGACCACCACCACATCGGCGCGCGGCACATCATGCAGCATCTGGTTGGTGGCGATTTCCTGCGCCCGCGCGCGGCGCTGGCCTTTCATATGCGGGTCGCCTTCGCTTTCCTTGGCCTCGTCCTTTAGCTCCTTGTGAGACATGCGAAGCTTTTGCAAATGGTGGTATTTTTGCCATAGAAAATCCACCAGCGCGATCATCAGCGCGATCACCATCACCAATAGCACCATCGAGGTCAGCACCTCGCCGAGCATAACCGTCACCTCGGCGGGGGAGCCGCGAACCACCCCTAAAATGTCATCCTTTTTGACGCGCAGATATAGATAAACTCCCGTGGAAACCAAAATCATTTTGGTCAGGGTTTTCAGGAATTCGACGATGCCTTTGGTGCCGAATTTGTTTTTGAAGCCCTGGATTGGCGAAATCCTGTTGGCCTTTGGTTTGATCTTGCCGGGGGCAACCACGATTATGCGCTGGGCCAAAGAGACCAGTAATGCTGCCGTGAACGGGAGCAGAAATATGGGAATTAGCACGGCCAGCGCCTGCGCGATCAAGCTGGCAGAAAGCGTCAGCCCGCCCGAGGAAAGCACGCTGCGGCTGAGGGTATCCGCATTGCCAAAAACCTGCGCCAGCACGCTGGCGCTATCTCCCAAGCCGCGCATACCCACAAAGACAAAGGCGATATAGAGGCCCAGATAGCCCGCCGCCGCCGATACATCCATCGAGCGGGCGATATCTCCCTTTTTACGGGATTTATCGATTTTCTGCTGCGAGGCGTCATGGGATTTTTCGCCTGAATCATCGTCGCCCTTGCTCATTCCGGCATTCCCATCGGATTGGCCAGCACCATATCAA
>WFUK01000097.1 GCA_015485015.1 Paracoccaceae bacterium
GCATTGAATTCAGGCTCGGCTGGCAGGTTGCCATATTGCTCGTCATAGGCGGCTTGCAGCGCCTCGTCCGAAATTTCACGATTGGCAACCGCATCGATTTGCACAGCAGCAAACAGGGCGCGTTTTTCGTTAGCCAGCGAAAGCTCCACTTCCAGCGGAATGTCGGTCACATTGGCCGCCACATAATCCGCCAGCAGGGTTTGCTCTACCAGTTGGTTAATGATTCCCTCAAACAGCACATCATCGGGCAGGTTTTGGTATTCTTGCGGGAGCTGCTGGCGCAACACAATCACGTGTCCGAGGGTGATATCGGTGCCATTAACGGTGGCCAGCACTGTATTTGCAGTGATTTCCTCTTGTGCCAGAATCGCACCGGTAGAAAAAACCATCAGGGCCGAAACCGCGCTCGCGGCCAAAAACTTACGCATATTGTTCTCCAAACTTCCTGTTGCGCCCAAAAACGGACAATAATTCTTTGCTCGACCGACCGCATACGTTGACACGGCTCGAAGCGGCGCTTACATCCTTACTCCGTGATAAACGAAGCGTATTTACGCCCGAATTATTTACGCGCATACGCGCAATCTTACAAGCGCCTACAAGTGGTAAAATTGTAACCGCAGGCAAACTATCGCTGGCAAACCCGGCGTGATTTATGAATATCGCTGGCATGACCGGCGTCATTTAAGGATAGAGACACGATGCTCGGTATAAGCACGATCGCCAAAAAAGTTTTTGGGACCCCGAATGACCGCCTCGTAAAGGCCACGCGGCCGCTGGTGGCCAAGGTGAACGCCCAGGAGGAAGCCTTTGCGGCGCTGACGGATGCGCAAATCCAGGAAAAGACCGGCGAATTCAAGGCGCGGCTGGAAAAGGGCGAGAGCCTTGACGCGCTTTTGCCCGAGGCCTTTGCCAATGCCCGCGAAGCGGCGCGGCGCTCGCTCGGGATGCGGCCCTTTGATGTGCAGATCATGGGCGGGATATTTTTGCATCAGGGCAAGATCGCCGAGATGAAAACCGGCGAAGGCAAAACCCTGATGGCGACGCTGCCGGTTTACCTGAATGCGCTCACCGGCAAGGGTGTGCATGTGGTAACGGTGAATGATTATCTGGCGCGGCGCGATGCCGAATGGATGGGGCAGGTTTATAATTTCCTCGGGCTTAGCGTCGGGGCGGTGTATCCCAATATGCCGGAAGACGAGAAAAAAGCCGCCTATCAGGCCGATGTGACCTATGCCACCAATAACGAGCTGGGCTTTGATTATCTGCGCGATAATATGAAATCCGAGCTGGACCAGATGGTGCAGCGCAGTCACCATTATGCGATTGTAGACGAGGTCGACAGCATCCTGATCGACGAAGCGCGCACGCCGCTGATTATCTCTGGCCCGACCGAAGATAAATCCGAGCTTTACCAGAAAATGGATGCGCTGGTTCCCGAGCTGGACGAAACCCATTACGAGATTGACGAAAAGGCCCGCACCGCTTCCTTGACCGATGAGGGCAATGATTTTGTCGAGCAGCGGCTGCATGCGGTGGGGCTGCTTGAATCCGATGCTTCGCTTTATGATCCGGAATCCGCCACCCTGATCCACCATGTGAATCAGGCCTTGCTGGCGCATAAAATGTTCAAAAACGAAAAAGATTATATCGTTCGCGATGGCGAGGTGATGCTGATTGATGAATTCACCGGCCGGATGATGGCGGGGCGCCGGCTTTCCAACGGGCTGCATCAGGCGATCGAGGCCAAAGAAGGCCTGATCATTCACCCCGAGAATATCACGCTGGCCAGCGTCACCTTCCAGAATTATTTCCGCCTTTATGAAAAGCTGGGCGGCATGACCGGCACCGCGCTGACCGAAGCCGAGGAATTCACCGAAATTTACGGTCTCGGGGTGGTGGAGGTGCCGACCAACAAGCCGATTGCCCGTATAGACGAGCATGACCGCGTATATCGCACCGCGCAGGAAAAATACGAAGCCGTGGTGAAGGAAATCAAGCTCGCGCATGAAAAGGGCCAACCTACGCTTTTGGGCACGACCTCGATTGAAAAATCCGAAATGCTGAGCCAGATGTTGAAAGCCGAAAACGTGCCGCACGAGGTGCTGAATGCGCGCTTTCACGAGCAAGAGGCCGTGATTATCGCCAAAGCCGGCAAGCCGGGCGCGGTAACCATCGCCACCAATATGGCGGGTCGCGGCACCGATATCCAGCTTGGCGGCAATCTGGATATGGAGCTGGCCGCGCTTATGGCGGAAGCCGGAGAAGAGGCGGACGAGGCCGAGATCCGCAGCCGCCTCGAGGCCGAGATTGCCGTGAATAAAGAAAAAGCCATCGAGGCTGGCGGGCTATATGTTTTGGCCACCGAGCGCCATGAAAGCCGGCGGATTGATAATCAGCTTCGGGGCCGCTCCGGCCGTCAGGGCGATCCGGGCCGCACCCACTTTTTCCTTAGCCTCGAAGATGATCTGATGCGGATTTTCAATTCCGGCAATCTGGATAAAATGCTCGGCAAGCTCGGCATGAAAGAGGGCGAGGCCATCATTCACCCATGGGTCAATAAAGCGCTGGAGCGCGCCCAGGGCAAGGTGGAGGCGCGCAATTTCGACATCCGCAAAAACGTGCTGAAATATGATGATGTGGTCAATGAGCAGCGCAAGCGGATATTCGAGCAGCGCCGCGAGATCATGGAATCCAGCGACCTTAGCGAAGAAGTGCGCGATATGCGGCATGATGTGGTGGATGATCTGGTCGGCGAAGCCATTCCGCCCAAAGCCTATCCTGACCAATGGGATATGTCTGGCCTATATGCGAAAGTGATCGAGAATTTCAATCTGGATCTGCCGATCATCGAATGGGGCAAGGAAGAAGGCGTGGATGACGAGATCATCGCCGAGCGTCTTTACGCCGAAACCGACAAAGCCATGGCGGCCAAGGTGGCGCAGGCCGGGCCTGAAACCATCCGTCGGGTGGAAAAACAGGTATTGCTGGGCGCAATTGACAAGGCGTGGCGCGAGCATCTGCTAACGCTTGAGCATCTGCGCCAGGTGGTGGCCTTTCGCGGCTATGCCCAGCGCGATCCGCTGAATGAATATAAAACCGAAGCCTTCACCCTGTTTGAAAATTTCATGAACCGCCTGCGCGTTGACGTAACGCAGCAGCTCTCGCATCTGAGGGTTATGTCGCCCGAGGAACAGGAGCAAATGCGGGCACAAATGCTGGCCATGCAGCAAAATGCCAGCGCCCAGATGCCTGCGCCCGTAAAGGTAGGTGAGGCCGCCGAAGGAAGCACAAACCCGCCGACCTCTGTTGATCCGGCGGATGAAGCCAGCTGGGCGAATTCGGGGCGCAATGCGCCATGCCCATGCGGCTCGGGCAAGAAATACAAGCACTGCCACGGCGCGGCCTAGCTCAGCGGCTTGGTTGATTCGAATAGGCCGGGCCGGATGGTCCGGCCTATTGGCATAAGGCGGGCGCATGGGCTTTTTGGCTCAAGCCTTGCAAAACCTTAAAAAAACCACAATATGTAGATATATTGTTTGAGGTCACCCGCTAGGGGTTGCGCTGTTTGTAACGAATATTGTTGGTTTAACGTTGCGCCATAAAGCGTTGTTAAATCTAACTAAATGTGCTAGTAAGTAGTATTATTAGTGATGTGGAGGCGAGGATCGTGTTCAAGAACGATCGCATGATGATGATTCTAACCGGCTTGGTTTTGGCAATTTTCGCCGGAACCTTGGTCAAATACGGTGACCGGATCATGGCCTTGATGTCGGGCGAATCAGAAATAGCTTCGCAAGACGACTCCTACTCCGTTCGCGCCGGCTCGCTGCAAATTCTGGATGTGCAATCCAACGATGTCGAAAAAGGCCCTATTGTTGTGCTTTCCCGCCCGAGTTGCGGCACGGTGGAGCTAACGGGCAATAACAAGGTTTCGTTTTCTTCGGCACAAGAATGCCAAGGTCCGGTTGAATTCGCATATTGCGTGGATGCCAATGGTATCTGTGAGCCAAATACGGTTCGGATTAATGTCATATCCGTGGGCATGCCCCCGCAAACCCGGACGGCCAGCGCCAGCCAGCCAGCCGATACAGAAGATACCGCCCCATCGGAGACCCGGAGCGCAAGCTCCAGCACGCCGCTGGAGGTCGCTTCAGAGGCCCCGCAAGCAAGCGGAGAATTCAGCTCGGCTCCGGCTGTTGGCACTATCTCTACCTCTATGGCCCCCCCCTCTTTGGCCGCGCCCAGCATCCCCGAGCTGGTTAGCCCCAGCATTGCCATGGCCTCGATCCGGCAATCTTCTGGCGGCCTGACAACACAAGCCACCACCGCAGCCCGCACTTCCAATACCGACCAGAATATCGCCGCGCAAAACAGCGCCGAAGTGGCCCAAACCGCAACGGCGGCCCCCTCGACCTTCCAAGCTCCGTCTATCGGGGAATCCAGCAATATTTCGCTGGGTGGCGGCGCGTCAGGCGTGACCGCCAGCGTGGCGGCGCCGCAAGGGTTGCAGCCTAGCGCCGCTGGCGAGCAAAACATTACCAATCTCGAGCGCGGACCGGTTGCGCTGGCGGCTTTGCCAAATAACCGCAGCATCCTGCCGGCACAGGAATCCGCACCGCTCGCCACCAACCCCGAGCGCTCGAATTTCGCCCCGACCGAAGTCGCCGCCGCTCAAACCAGCACCCCCGAGCCGGATTCGCGCTTTAGCGCCGCGCCGCGCCATAGCGGCCCGATCGCGCTCATCGCTTTGCAAGGGGCTTCCAGTGGCAATGCCGCTGGCGAACGCCTGAATGTAATCCTCACCGAACCTGGCGAGCAGAATTTCACCAGCGCACAAGTGCCTCCGGCGACCTTGGCTCCGGCTTCCGGCGGGCTTACCAGCGTGAGCGTGCTGGAGCGCGAACCAAATGCCATGCCTTCGGTTGACGCCCCTTCCGGCTTGGCTTTTGAAAACGGCGCGGCGGTTTTGGCGTCTGCCATGCAGGATCGCAGCGTTATCCGCATTGCCCGGCCCCAGCCAAGCACACCAACGGTCGGCACCGTGTTTGACGGGCCGCGCCATATTCTGGCGGCAAATCCAAATCAGGTTTCCATACCGCAAAGCCTTGATCTGCTGGACCGGATGAACCGCGATATGCGGCTTTCTACCGGCCAGGACCCTTTGAGCCGCGCCTTGGCGCTCGGGAATGTCGCCGCGCCTTCGGCCAGCGGGATCGCGCCTGAGATAGACATGACACCGGCACAGACCCCGCAAATATTGCAGGCCAGCTTGCCAGCAACCACTGCGCCATTGGTCAATAACACCCCGCCCCAGCAATCGGCCTGTGATATCGACCTTGCCGCCAGCACGCGCAATGGCGCGCTGATCTCGCTCGACATTGCCGCCCCTTGCAAGCCAAGCCAAATGGTGACTATCGAGCATTCCGGCCTTGAATTTTCCGTTCTGACCGATGCTGCCGGCCTTGCCAATGTGACCTTTCCCGCCATGCAGCAAGACGCTGAAATCAGCGCTCGCTTTGAGGATCAGAGCCGCAGCACGACCAGCATCATGGTGAATGATATCGATCGCGTGCTGCGCGCCGGTGTATCTTGGCGCTCGGAAATCGACCTGAACCTGAATGCCTTTGAATACGGGGCCGGCATTGGCTCCGAAGGGCATGTTTCGCAAGACGCCCCCAGAGATTATCGCAGTTCGCGGATCAAAGGCGGCGGCTATTTGTTGCAACTTGGCGACCCGCTGCTGGGCCGTGGTTCGCTGGCCGAGGTTTATACCATTCCGGTCAACCGCAATCAGCAGCGCGGCACGGTATCGCTATCCGTCGTGATCTCCGAGCCTCGGCTGGTATGCGGGCAAACCATCGTTGCAAAAACCGTGCGGTCTCGCGAGGGTCGTAGCGCCGGTATCCGGAATGTGCGCTTTACCGTTCCGGCATGTGGCTCGGTGGCTGGGCAAATCGCCCTACCCGGTGCGCTGGACGATATTCGCCTCGCCGGTCGCTAGATCAAGCCAAGCGCCTTGAAGCTGGCATCGTCTTCCTTGCCGATGATGATGTGATCATGCACGGAAAGGCCAAGCGCCTGTGCCGCCTCCACAATTTTATTGGTCATGATAATATCTTCATCCGAAGGGTCGGGGCTGCCCGAAGGGTGATTATGCACCAAAATGAGCGATGAAGCATTCAGCTCCAGCGCCCGCTTCACCACCTCGCGCGGATAGACCGGCACATGATCTACCGTGCCTACGGCTTGCAGCTCGTCGGCGATCAGGGTGTTTTTCCGATCCAGATACAGCACGCGGAATTGCTCGGTCTCGCGATGCGCCATTACGGTTTTGCAATATTCCATCAAGGAGGACCAGGAGGTGATGGCATTTTGCCCCAGCACCCGCGCCTGCCCGAGCATTTGCGCCGCCGCCTCGATGATTTTCAGCTCTTGCACCGCTGCCGAGCCAACGCCCTGCACCTTGGCAAGCCGCGCGGCAGGGGCCGAGATCACACGGTTAAAATCGCCGAATTCCGCAAGCAGCCGTTTGGCAATGGGCTTGACATCGCGCCGGGGGATGGCGCGAAAAAGCACCAGTTCGAGCATTTCGTAATCCGCCAGTGCATTGGCCCCTGCCCGCATAAAGCGCGCCCGAAGCCGCTGCCGGTGGTTGGTGTAATGCGGCTCAACCGGCTTGGCGGCGCTGGCTACGGGCGCCGCCGCAAAATCGTCGTCAAATCCGGGAAAGGGCTTTTCGGCAAACTGGTTACGCATTTTCATACGTTAACCCTTGCCACGCTTTGGTTAATTTTGTCTTAAGCGCCCCAAGTGGGGTGGAATTTTCCAGCGGGCGAGAGCGTAAAAATCTCGCAGCCATCTGCGGTCACCCCGATGGAATGCTCGAATTGCGCGGTGTTTTTCTTGTCTTTCGTGACCGCCGTCCAGCCATCGGCCAACACCTTGGTGCTGGGGCGGCCAAGGTTGATCATCGGCTCAATGGTGAAAAACATACCCTCTTCCAGCACCGCCCCCGAGCCAGCGCGGCCATAATGCAGCACATTGGGCGCGGCATGAAAAACCTGCCCCAGCCCGTGGCCGCAAAAATCCCGCACCACGCTCATCCGGTGGCCCTCGGCATGGCGCTGGATCGCCGCGCCGATATCGCCAAAGGTATTGCCCGGCTTTACCGCCGCAATTCCCAGCATCAGGGTCTCGTGTGTTACCTCGATCAGGCGCTCGTCGCGGCGCGAAAGCTTGCCCGCCACATACATCCGCGAGCTGTCGCCAAACCAGCCGTCCAGAATACAGGTGACATCAATATTAAGAATATCGCCGTCTTTCAGCACCTTTTCGCCCGGAATGCCGTGGCAAACCACATGGTTGATCGAGATGCAGCTCGCATGCTCATAGCCGCGATAGCCGATAGTGGCAGATTCAGCCCCGGCATCTTCGATAAAGGCCTGAATGCGCGCATCCAGCTCGCCCGTGGTTACGCCCGGCTTCACATGCTCGATGATCATATCAAGGCAGGCCGCCGTCAGCTGCCCCGCTGCGCGCATGCCGGCGAAATCCTCTGCCGGATGAATACGAATGCCGTCTTTGTTCAAAAATCCGGTTTTGGCGCGGTGCATGGCGGCTCTCCTAATGGGGTTCGGGATGGATATAATTCACTGCGCCACAATCGGCAAGGCCTCGCCAAAATCAGCCCCCTCCAGCGAAAGCGCCGCGCGGTAGCAAAGCGCCTCCACCCCGCCCGCGCGAGCGGCTTGAAACGCGGCATTATAGGCGGGGTCAATATCCCGAGCCACGGCAAAGGCGCTGCAATCACTGCGCTGCACAAGGTAAAGCACCACCGCGCGGTGGCCCAGCGCCACCATGGCCGCCAGCTCGTCCATATGCTTGGCCCCGCGCTTGGTGACGGTATCGGGAAATTCCACCAGCCCTGCCCTGCGGCACAGATTGGCGCTTTTCACCTCGACATAGCAGTCAGGCAACCCTTCTTGCGTCAGCCGGAAATCCACCCGGCTATTCTCGCCATATTTCACCTCGGCCCGCACCGTTTTATAGGCCGCCAGCTCCGGCACCACGCCCGCGCGCAGGGCCTCCCCCACCACCTTATTGGGCAAGGCGGTATCCACACCCACGAGCGCGCTGCCTATGTCCGCCAGCTTCCAGCTATAGCGCAGCTTGCGCTTGGGGTCGTCATTCGGCTCCAGCCATACGGGCGTGCCCGCCTCGGCCAGCCCCGTCATCGCGCCGGGATTGGCGCAATGGGCGGTGGCCTCGCTACCATCCGCAAGCGTGACATCCGCCAAAAAGCGTTTATACCTGCGGATAAGAACCGCGCGAAGCAGGGGCCGAGCATATTTCATCCCCCTCTTTATCGCGCCCAAGCCGGAGCCTCAAGATGAACCCCACCGCCGCCATCCTGCTGATCGGAGATGAAATCCTCTCGGGTCGCACCCAAGACACCAATGGCAACCACCTCGCCAAGCGGCTGACGGCTATCGGCATTGACCTCAGGGAAATCCGCGTGGTGCCGGATGACAGTGCCACGATCATCGAAGCCGTGAACGCCCTGCGCGCGGCTTATACCCATGTGTTTACCTCGGGCGGCATCGGCCCGACCCATGATGATATCACCGCCGATGCCATTGCGGCTGCCTTCGGGGTGAATATCGATGTGCGCGAAGATGCCCGCGCGGTTCTAGCCAGCCATTATGATAGCCCTACTGACCTGAACGATATGCGCCTGCGCATGGCCCGCATTCCCGACGGGGCCAGCCTGATCGATAATCCGGTCAGCAAAGCTCCGGGCTTCAGCCTTGGCAATGTGCATGTGATGGCGGGGGTGCCGGCGGTATTTACCGCCATGGTCGAAAGCCTGCTGCCGACGCTGACGGGCGGCGCGCCGATGCGCTCTGTCTCCGTGCGCATTGACCGGCCAGAGGGCAGCATCGCCGCCGAACTTGCCACGCTGGCCGAGGCCTTTCCCGATGTTTCTATCGGCTCCTACCCCTTTGTGACCCATGACCGTTTTGGCACAAACCTGGTGGCGCGCAGCCCCGATATGACGCGGCTAAAGCAGGTCGAGGCGCGATTATTGACCTTCCGGTGAAATTTTCGCTTTCCTTCGCTGAATTCTAGGTTAAGTTGATCCCGTCGCCCGCTATTCCGCGCGCGTGACATTCGGATAACCCAAATGAACGAAGCCCCGATCACACGGCACAGCTATGGCCCGCACCTGCGCGCCACGGTTTTGCTTGGCCTGCCGATGGTGGGCACCATGCTGGCGCAAATCCTGATGGGGGTGACAGATACCATCATGCTGGGCTGGCTGGGCGCTGCGCCGCTGGCCGCTTCGGTGCTGGGCACGCAGATATTCCTGATCCTGCTGCTCACCGGCTCGGGCTTTGCGCAGGCCGTGGTGCCGCTGGCCGCACAGGCGCTTGGCGCGGGCGATACCACCGTTTTGCGCCGCGCGGTGCGGATGGGGTTTTGGGTCTCCAGCGTGTTTTTTGTCGCTGTATTTCCGATCATGTGGTTTTCCGAGGAGATATTACTGGCGCTTGGCCAAGATCCTGCATTGGCGAAAATGGCCGATGAATACCTGAAAATCGCCAAATGGGCGCTGCTGCCCAATCTGTTTATCATGGTGCTGCGCAGCTATTTTGGCGTGGTCCATAAGCCCCATATCGTGCTGCTCACCACATTAGCCGCTGCGGCCCTGAACGCGGTGATGAATTATGCCTTTATCTTTGGCAATTGGGGCGCGCCAGCGCTGGGGATCGAGGGCGCGGCCTATGCCACCCTTGGCTCCAGCCTGCTTTCCATGCTGCTGCTGATGATCATGGCCAATTGGCACCCCGCACTGCGCCCGCATGCTATCCTCCAGCGCTTTTGGCGCTCGGATTGGCCAGCGTTTTTCGAGGTGGCCAAGCTTGGCTGGCCGATCGGCATTTCCATCCTTGCGGAATTTGCGCTGTTTTCGTTTTCGGCGATTATGATGGGCTGGTTTGGCACCATCGCGCTGGCCGCGCATGGCATTGTGATGCAGGTTATTTCCATCTCGTTTATGGTGCCGTTGGGGCTTTCACAGGTGGCCACCATCCGGCTAGGCCTCGCCAAAGGCCGCAAAAGCGAGGCCGAAGTTACCATGGCAGGGCGCACGGTTTTGCTCGTCGGCATCGGCTTTGCCCTCGCGACCAGCGCGCTATTCGTGCTGCTTCCCGGCACCACACTCTCGTTATTCCTAGATTTGCGCACAGATGATGCCCCCGCCATTCTGGCCTTTGCCATTCCGCTATTGATCGTCGCCGCCGCTTTTCAACTGGTAGACACGCTGCAAATCCTGGCCGCCGGCCTGCTGCGCGGGCTAAAAGACACCCGCGTTCCCATGCAAATCGCGCTATTTTCCTATTGGATCATCGGCATCCCCGCCGCCTATCTCCTGTCGCAATACACCACAATCGGCGCAATTGGCATCTGGCTCGGCCTCGCCCTGGGCCTCACCGTCGCCAGCATTTTAGGCATGTGGCGCTATATCCGGCGGGGAAAGCTGGGGCTGATCTAACTTCACTATTCCCCAAATACTCTGGGGTGAATGGCCCATCGGGCCAGAGGGGCAAAGCCCCTAAAACAAATCGGAGCAACGCCCCCTAATGCGCCTCCGCCCAGCTATGCCCCCGGCCCGCATCCACCACCAAAGGCACGCTGATCTTCACCGCTGGCTCGGCGGCGTTTTCCATAATGCCCCGCACCACGGTGATGGTTTCCTCTACCGCCGCATCCTCCACCTCGAAGATCAGTTCATCATGCACCTGAAGCAGCATTTTGGCGGGCAGCCCCGCGATAGCCCCGGGCATCCGCACCATGGCGCGGCGAATGATATCGGCGGCAGTGCCTTGAATGGGCGCATTGATCGCCGCCCGCTTGGCAAAGCCCGCATGTGGTCCTTTGGCGCTGATATTCGGCGTGTGGATCCGCCGCCCGAATAGCGTCTCGACATAGCCCTTGGCCTTGGCCCCGGCCACGGTGGCATCCATATAGATGCGAATGCCCGGAAAACGCTCGAAATAGCGGTCAATAAAGCCCTGCGCTTCCTTCCTTGGAATGCGCAAATTGCGCGCCAGACCAAAGCCGGAAATGCCGTAAATCACGCCAAAATTGATCGCCTTGGCCTGCCGCCTGATTTCCGGCGTCATATCCTCCATCGGCACGTCAAACATCTCGCTTGCGGTCATGGCGTGAATATCCTGCCCGTCAAAGAACGCCCGCTTCAGGCTGTCGATCTCGGCAATATGCGCCAAGATCCGCAGCTCGATCTGACTATAATCGAGGCTGACCAGCGTGCAGCCTTCTTCCGCCACAAAGGCCTCGCGAATGCGCCGCCCTGCTTCCGTCCGCACCGGAATATTTTGCAGGTTCGGGTCGGTCGAGGCCAGCCGCCCCGTGGTCGCTCCCGAGATCACATAGCTGGTATGCACCCGCCCCGTTTCGGGGTGGATATGGGCCTGTAATGCATCGGTATAGGTGCTTTTCAGCTTGGCCATGCCGCGCCATTCCAGCACCTTTTCCGGCAGCTCATGCCCCTCGGCGGCGAGATCCTCCAATATATCCGCCCCCGTGGCATAGGCGCCGGTTTTGCCCTTTTTGCCGCCCGCGAGGCTCATCTCGTCAAACAGTATTTCCCCGAGCTGCTTGGGCGAAGCCACGTTAAAATCCCGCCCCGCCAGCGCCTTGATCTCGCCCTCCAGCACCGCCATATCCTGCGCAAAAGCGTTGGACATCGCGGCGAGCTGTGCGCGATCCACCTTGATGCCAAACATCTCCATCTCGGCCAAGACCGGCACCAAAGGCCGCTCCAGCGTATAATAAACCACGCTCATGCCCTCGGCCACCAGGCGCGGCTTAAATACCTGCCAAAGCCGCAGGGTGATATCCGCATCCTCGGCGGCATAAGGCGAGGCATCCTCCAGCGGCACGCGATCAAAGGTGATCGCCGATTTTCCGGTGCCGAGCAGCCCTTTGATCGGGATCGGCTTATGGCCCAGATAGCGATCCGAAAGCTCGTCCATCCCGTGCCGATGCACCCCGCCATTAAGCGCATAGCTCATCAGCATCGTATCCTCGATCGGCCCCAGCTTCACCCCCTGCCGCGCCATGATTTTAAGGTCATATTTCATATTCTGGCCAATTTTCAGGATGCTCTCATCCTCCAGCATCGGCTTCAGGATCGCCAGCGCTTCCGCCATATCCATCTGCCCTTCCGCCCGCGTCGCCGCGCCAAAAAGATCGCCCTCGCCCGACACATGCGCCAGCGGCACATAGCAAGCCGAGCCTGGCTCCACCGCAAGGCTGATCCCCACCAGATCGGCCCGCATTTCGTCCAGCCCCGTAGTTTCGGTATCAAACGCCACCCAGCCGCGCAGATAGATTTTATCGATCCACGCATTCAAGGCTTTCGCATCCGAAACCATCTCGTATTTCGCGTGATCAAAGGCTATCGCCGCCGCGCTCACATCCAGCCTTGGCACAGCGTTGACCTCTGGCTCCAGCTCTTTAATCTCGGGTGCCTCGGCCCCGAGCTTGGCCGCGATCCTGTTGGTCAGGGTGCGAAATTCCATCTCGGCCAAAAACGGCAGCAGCGCTTCGGCCTCTGGATCCCGCAGCTCAAACGCTTCAATCGGCTCGGGCATATCCAGATCTTGCTTGAGCAATACCAGCTCCCGGCTCATCCTGATTTGCTCGGCCTTTTCCACCAGCGTTTCCCGCCGCTTGGGCTGTTTTATCTCCTCGGCCCGCGCTAAAAGCGCCTCCAGATCGCCATATTCATTGATCAGCAGCGCCGCGGTTTTGATCCCGATGCCGGGCGCACCCGGCACATTATCCACCGAATCCCCCGCCAAAGCCTGCACATCCACCACGCGCGCAGGCCCGACACCGAATTTCGCCTCGACCTCCTCGATCCCGATGCGCTTGTTCTTCATCGGGTCGAGCATTTCCACACCGCCGCCCACCAGTTGCATCAGGTCTTTATCCGAGCTTATGATCGTCACCCGCCCGCCAGCTTCGCGCGCCTGTGCGGCGTAGGTGGCAATAATATCATCGGCCTCAAAGCCCTGCATCTCGATGCAAGGCAGGTTAAACGCCTTGGTCGCCTCACGGATAATCGGGAATTGCGGCACAAGATCCTCGGGCGCGGGGGGGCGGTTGGCCTTGTATTCGGGGTAAATATCGCTCCTGAAGGTCTTGCCCTTGGCATCAAATATCACCGCCACATGGGTGGGGGCATCATGGCCGGTATTATCCTCGACCTGCTTATAAAGCATATTGCAAAACCCCGCGATGGCGCCCACGGGCAGGCCATCGGATTTTCGGGTCAGGGGGGGGAGCGCGTGAAAGGCGCGAAAGATAAACCCCGAACCGTCGATCAACTGTAAATGGTGGCCCTTGCCGAATGTTTCGCGCGTCATGATATTCCCCTTTTATGCCCTCCCTTTTGGCATAGAATATTGATGGCTCCAATGGGGGGCGCGGAAATTTGGCAATATATCTGGGTTTGCGGCTCGGGGCGTGGCGTAGGTGCCCTAAGGGGATACGCTTTCGGTTCTTGGTTTTAGGTAATCGGCGCAATCCGCAGGGCGGGCTTCAGCCTGTCATCGCCCGATTGGTGGGTTAAAACCCACCCTTGTCTCTTAAAACTATGTCATATGTAATGCAGGCAGGCGAGACCCCGTCGCACCCTTGGTCTTGAAAGACCGTCCCGTAGCTTGGGGCTCGCCTGCCGACCATAC
>WFUK01000098.1 GCA_015485015.1 Paracoccaceae bacterium
GTGCTACCTGCACCGCCCCAAAAAGCGGCAGGTCCTCGATCATCCCCCGTCCGGCCCCTTCACGCTCGCGTTTTTCCAGCATATCCAGCACCGCTCGCGCCCGCGCAATTACGGTCTCTGGCAGCCCCGCCAGCTTGGCGACCTGCACCCCGTAAGACCGATCCGCTGCCCCCGCGATCACCTCATGCAAAAAAATCACATCCCCTTGCCATTCCTTCACCGAAACCGTGGCATTATGCAGCCCCGAAAGGCTCTCGGAGAGCGCCGTAAGCTCATGATAATGAGTAGCAAATAGCGATCTACACCTGTTGACTTCATGCAGGTTTTCCAACGTTGCCCATGCAATGGAAAGCCCGTCATAGGTAGCCGTGCCTCGCCCGATTTCATCCAGAATCACCAAGGCCCGCTCGCCCGCCTGATTGAGGATCGCTGCGGTTTCCACCATCTCGACCATAAAGGTAGATTGCCCCCGCGCCAGATCATCCGCCGCGCCAACCCGGCTAAATAGCTGATCCACCAGCCCGATACGCGCCGAAGCCGCTGGCACATAGGCCCCCATCTGGGCCAATATCGCAATAATCGCATTTTGCCGCAAAAAGGTGGATTTACCCGCCATATTGGGACCGGTCAGTAGCCAAACCGGCTTATTATCCCCGCTCAAATCGCAATCATTGGCGATAAAAGGCTTGCCAGAGCCGCGCAAAGCCGCCTCCACCACCGGATGCCGCCCCGCTCGAATTTCAAAGGCGCGGGAGGTGTCAAGCTTGGGCCGCACCCAGTTTTCCTCCACCGCCAGCACCGCCAGTGCGGCGCTATGATCGATCTCGGCCAAGGCTCGCGCCACGCCGGAAAGCTGCGGCGCAATCGCCAAAATCGCCGCGCGCAGCTCCGCAAATATCCGCTTTTCCAGTTCCAGCGCCCGCCCGCCGGCATTCAGGATTTTGGTTTCCAGTTCGGAAAGCTCCACCGTGGTAAAGCGCACAGCATTGGCGGTGGTTTGCCGATGAATAAAGCGCTCGGAATGCGGGGGATTCAGCATTTTATCCGCATGGGTGGCGGGGGTCTCGATGAAATAGCCAAGCACGTTATTATGCTTTACTTTCAGCGCATTAATCCCGGTATCGCGGGCAAATTCCGCCTGCATCGCCGCGATCACCCCACGCCCCTCATCGCGCAGTTCTCGCACCTCGTCCAGCTCCTGCACAAAGCCTTCCGCCACAAAGCCACCATCGCGGGCCAGCAAAGGCGGCTCGGCAATTAGCGCCTCGCCAAGCAGCTCGATCAGCGCCTCATGGCCCTGCATCAGGGTCAGCGCACTGGTCGTGCCTTCGGGCAGATCCTTACCGGAAAAATCAGCCGAAATCGCGGCGGCCTGCTCCAGCGCATTGCGCACGGCGGCCAGATCTCGCGGGCCGCTACGATCCAGTGACAGCCTTGAGAGGCAGCGCTCCATATCCGGCACTTGGGCAAGCCGCGCGCGGATATCGGCGCAGATGGCCTGATCCTCAACAAACCCCTGCACCATATCCAGCCGGTGGGTGATGGCGGATAAGTCATTGGAAGGGCTGGTTAATCGGCTCTCCAAAAGCCGCGCGCCGCCCCCGGTAAGGGTGCGATCCACCGTTGCCAAAAGCGCGCCTGCCCGCCCGCCGGAAAGGGCACGCACCAGCTCCAGATTGCGTCGCGTAGAGGCATCGATCTGCATCCGGCTGCCCGGATTTTCCTGCACCGGCGGCGAGAGCAGCGGGAGCTTACCGCATTGGGTCAGCTCCAGATAATTCACAACCGCGCCCAAGGCGGCCAGTTCCGCGCGGGAAAACTGCCCGAATCCATCCAGCGAAGCCACCCCGAACAGCTTTTCCAGCCGCCCCCTTCCGGCCTCGCTATCAAAGCTGGACGGGGCCAGCGGGGTGAGGCTATGCCCCGCGAATTGGAGCTTTTCACGCAGGGTTTCTGCGAGGTTTTGCGATACCAGCAGCTCTTTCGGCGCAAGGCGGGCCAAAAGCGGCTCCAGCATTAGTGCATCCACCGCGCTCACGTGAAAAGCGCCGGTGGAGACATCGACCCAAGCCACGCCAAATTCACCACGCAACTCTGATAGTGATACCAGATAGTTATGCGATCTTGCCTCCAGCAGGCTATCCTCGGTCAAGGTGCCGGGGGTTACGAGGCGCACCACATCGCGCTTCACAATCGCCTTATAGCCGCGCTTTCTGGCCTCCTTGGGCGATTCCATCTGCTCGCACACCGCCACGCGAAACCCCTTGCGGATTAGCGTTAGCAAATAGCCCTCCGCCGCATGGTGGGGCACCCCGCACATGGCGATATCCTCACCTTCATGCTTGCCGCGTTTGGTGAGGGCAATATCGAGCGCGGCGGAAGCGGCGACGGCATCTTTAAAAAACAGCTCGTAAAAATCGCCCATGCGGTAAAACAGCAGCGCATCGGGGTAGCGCGCTTTAATGTCCAGATATTGGGCCATCATCGGGGTTATGCTTGGTTTTGCCACTAGATATGCTCCGCTGGTTTTCTAAAAATTACACGCTTTGCCAGTGTGAGGAAAGGTGAAATTACGGCCAATAACAGACCTCACTAAACCAGTTTAGTAAGGTCAATTAAGCGCAGGAAATTTGCCGATATTCCAGAAATATCATTGCGTAAACTAACATCAAATAGTAATAATCGAAAATTCCACCCTGAAGCGAGATTAGAAATGCCTGACAATACCAAAGTGACCGACGAAGAAGCGCTGGCCTATCATCTGGAGCCAACGCCCGGCAAAATCGAGGTTATTGCCAGCACCGCGATGACCACGCAGCGTGATCTCTCACTGGCCTATTCGCCGGGGGTTGCGGTGCCGGTGCAGGCCATCGCCGATGATCCGGCGCTGGCTTATGATTATACCTCCAAGGGCAATATGGTGGCGGTGATCTCCAACGGCACGGCGATTTTGGGCATGGGTAATCTGGGCGCGCTGGCTTCCAAGCCGGTGATGGAAGGCAAGGCGGTGCTGTTCAAGCGCTTTGCGGATGTGAACGCGATTGATATCGAGCTGGATACCGAAGATCCGGATGAATTCATCAATGCGGTGAAGCTGATGGGTCCGACTTTCGGCGGCATTAACCTTGAGGATATCAAAGCGCCTGAATGCTTTATCATTGAGCAAAAGCTCAAAGAAATCATGGATATACCGGTTTTTCACGATGACCAGCACGGCACGGCGGTGATTTGCGCAGCGGGGTTAATCAACGCTTTGCATATTTCCGGCAAGAAGATCGAGGACTGCCAGATCGTGCTGAATGGCGCGGGCGCGGCGGGGATTGCCTGCATTGAATTGCTTAAATCCATGGGTGCAAAACACGATAATTGCATCGTTTGTGATACCAAAGGCGTGATCTATCAGGGCCGCACCGAGGGTATGAACCAGTGGAAATCGGCCCATGCCGCCAATACCAAGCTGCGCACGCTTGACGAGGCCATGAAGGGCGCGGATGTGTTTCTCGGGGTGTCTGCCAAGGGCGCGGTGACGCCGGAAATGGTGAAATCCATGGCGTCCCATCCGGTTATTTTCGCGATGGCGAATCCCGATCCCGAGATCACGCCCGAAGAGGCTCACGCCGTGCGCTCCGATGCGATTGTTGCCACGGGCCGCTCGGATTACCCCAATCAGGTGAATAATGTGCTGGGCTTTCCCTATCTTTTCCGCGGGGCGCTGGATATCCACGCCCGCTCCATCAATGATGCCATGAAAATCGCTTGCGCCGAAGCGCTGGCTGCCTTGGCCCGCGAGGATGTGCCGGACGAGGTCGCGATGGCATATGGGCAAAAGCTCACTTTCGGGCGGGATTACATTATCCCCACCCCGTTTGACCCGCGCCTGATCCATGTGATTCCGCCCGCCGTGGCCAAGGCGGGCATGGAAACCGGCTGTGCGCGGCGCCCGATTATTGATATGGAAGCCTATGAAAACGCACTGAAAGACCGGCTGGATCCGACCAGCTCTATCCTGCGCTCGCTTTATGAGCGCGCCAAGCGGGAGCAGGCGCGGATTGTGTTTGCCGAAGGGGATGACGAGCGCGTGGTGCGGGCCGCCGTGGCCTATGTGCGCTCGGGGTTGGGGCAGGCTGTGGTGGTTGGTCGTGACGAGCAGGTGCAGCAATTCTTGAACCAGGCGGGTATGCCCGAAGCTTTTGCCGAGATCGAGGTGATCAACGCCGCAAAAATCGATAACCTGTCGGAAATGACCGCTATGCTTTATGCGCGCCTGCAACGGCGCGGTTTTGACCAGCGGGATTGCCATAAAATCGCCAGCCGCGACCGCCATGTTTTTGCCTCGCTTCTGCTGGCGCATGGCGAGGCTGACGGCATGATAACGGGGGTTACCCGCAAGTCAGCCCAAGTGCTTTCGTTGATTAACTATGTGTTTGACGCTGAACCGGGTGATGGTGCGGTGGGTATTACTGCCGTTATTAATAAGGGAAAAATGGTGCTGATTGCCGATACCTTGGTGCATGAATGGCCCGAGGTGCATGATCTGGCCGATATCGCCGAGCGGGCGGCGGAAGTGGCGCGCAATCTTGGCCTTGAGCCGCGCGTGGCTTTTGCCAGCTTCTCGAATTTTGGCTATCCGGTATCGGAGCGGGCCGAGAAAATGGAGCTTGCCGCGGCGGAGCTGGATAAGCGCGGGGTAGATTTTGAATATGATGGCGAGATGACGGTGGATGTGGCGCTTAATCCGGATGTGATGAAGAATTATCCGTTTTGCCGCCTGTCTGGTCCGGCCAATATCCTCGTTGTGCCTGCGCGGCATTCGGCCTCGATTTCGGTAAAGCTGATGCAGGAAATGGCGGGGGCCACGGTGATCGGGCCGATCCTCACGGGCATTGATAAGCAGGTAAAGCTTGGCTCCACTTCCAGCACTGTGACCGATATTTTGCATATGGCCGTGATGGCTGCCTGTAAGGTGGGGTAATGCTTTACAACCTCGGATCGATAAATATTGACCATATCTACCGCGTGCCGCATTTTCCGGCTCCCGGTGAAACGCTGCTTAGTGTTAGCTATTCCAAAGGCTTAGGCGGTAAAGGCGCGAACCAGAGCATTGCGATTGCGCGGGCGGGCGGGCAGGTGCTGCATATCGGGGCCATTGGCGATGATGCGCTTTGGACCCGTGATATGCTGGAGGAGGCGGGAGTGGAGGCATCCGGCATTGCGGTGCTGGAAAGCGCCACAGGGCATGCGATTATCAATGTGGATACCCATGGCGAAAATTGCATTGTGTTGTTTGATGGCGCCAATGTGTTGGTCTCTGAAAGCCAGATTAGCGCCGCGCTGGCTGCGGCAAAAGCGGGCGATTGGTTATTGCTGCAAAACGAGGTGAATAACGGCCCGTTTGCCGCCAAGCTGGCCCGCGAAAAGGGGTTGAAGGTGGCCTATGTGGCCGCGCCGTTTGATGCGGAAAAGGTGAAAGCCATGCTGCCATATGTTGACCTGCTTTCGGTGAATGAGGGCGAGGCGGCTATGGTTTGCCAAGCGCTCGGGGTGCGCGAGTACGAGATTCCGGTGGAAAAGCTGCTGATCACGCGGGGCAGCGCGGGCATTAGCTATCGCGATGGGGCCCGCCGCTATACCCAAGCGGTTTTTGCGGTGAAAGCGATAGATACCACAGGCGCGGGCGATACTTTTATGGGCTATTTTATGGCCGATATTGATGGCGGAAAATCCCCGCAAGAGGCTCTGCGCATGGCCGCCGCCGCCGCCGCGCTGAAGGTCACAAAAAAAGGGACCGCCGAGGCGATCCCTT
This sequence comes from Paracoccaceae bacterium, assembly GCA_015485015.1. Lineage (GTDB taxonomy): Bacteria > Pseudomonadota > Alphaproteobacteria > Rhodobacterales > Rhodobacteraceae > UBA3077. Next base: position 5,804 of record WFUK01000098.1, read on the forward strand.
TGCTAAAGGATGTGGCCAAATTTATCCGGTCATCCCCTCCCAAAAGCTCTTAACACGACTAAAAAAGTCGTGGCTGGCGGGGTTATTGTCTTTGGATTCCGCCTCGAATTCCCGCAAAAGCTCTTTTTGCCGCGCGGTCAGGTTGGTCGGGGTTTCGGCTTCCAGCTCGATATACAAATCTCCCAAGCCGCTGCCACGAAGCGCCGGCATACCC
>WFUK01000099.1 GCA_015485015.1 Paracoccaceae bacterium
GTCTCGGGGGGCTGTGTTGAAGGCGCGGTGGTGGAAGAGGCGCTGGAGGTGCTGGAAAGCGGAAATTGCGCCATTCTGGAGTATGGCATTGCGGATCAGGATGCCTTTGCCGTCGGGCTGGCTTGCGGTGGCAATATCAAAATACTGGTGGAACCGGTGGGCTTTGGCCAAGGCCCTGATCTTGCGATTTTGAATGATGTTTTGGCGAAAAAGCGCGCGCAGGAACCCGTGGCGCTGGCGCTGGATCTTGCTACCTATAAGCGGCAAATCCTGACGCCGGATAGCGAGCTGGCAAAGGCGCGGTTTGTCTCGGATAAATCGGGCATGGAGGGCGGGTGGTTTGTGGCAATCCACAATCCGCCCTTGCGCATGATTGTGGTCGGGGCGGTGCATATCGCCCAGCCCTTGGTGCAAATGGCGCGGCTGGCGGGATTTTTGCCGGTGCTGGTCGATCCGCGCTCGGCTTTTGCCTCCGAAATCCGCTTTCCGACCGAAAAATTAGTGCATGATTGGCCCGATGAGGCGCTATTGGCGCTAAAGCCGGATGCCAGAACCGCCGTGATCACCCTTAGCCATGATCCCAAGATCGACGATCCCGCCATCAAGGTGGCGCTGCAATCCCCGGCGTTTTATCTCGGCTGCCTTGGCTCGACGCGCACCCACGCAAAGCGGGTAACGCGGCTGGAGGCGGCGGGTTTCACCCCCGAAGCCATCGGTAAAATCCATGCGCCGGTCGGAGCGGATATCGGGGCCAAAACACCGGCGGAAATCGCGATTTCGATCCTGGCCGAGGTGGTGGACCGGTTGCGCAACCCCGGCCGCCGCCCATGAAATTCGGGCGAGTGATCTTAGCAGAGGCCAAGGGGGCGATTTTGGTTCATGCCCTGCGCCTGCCCGCGCGCTGGCTGCGCAAGGGCGCGGTATTGACCGCGCCGGATCTGGCCGAGATGGCGGAGGCGGGGATAAATGACGCGCTGGTGGCGCGCCCCGAGCCGGATGAGCTGAACGAAAACAGCGCCGCTGCGGCGGTTGGCGCGGCGGGGGTGGCGGCGCATATTTCGGTCTCCGATGCCTTTGCGGGGCGGGTGAATTTGCTGGCAAAAGCCGCCGGTATTCTGGAAATAGACATCGCCGCGATCAACGCACTGAACCGGATTGACCCCGACATCACCATCGCCACCCTGCCGGCCTATGCGCGGGTGGAGGCGGGGCAGCTTTTGGCGACCATCAAGATTATCCCCTATGCTGCCAAGCGGGATTCGGTGGCGCGGGCGGCGAGCGCTCTTTCCGGCGCGCTCAAGCTACATCCGGTTTGCAAAACCACCGTTTCCCTGATCCTGACCCGCCATGAAGGGCTAAAGCCGAGCCTGCTGGAAAAGGGCCGCAAGGCCATCGAGGCGCGGCTATCGCGGTTGGGGCTGGGCTTGGCCGAGCATCGGATTGTGCCGCATGAGGCAACGGCGCTGGCGGCGGCAATCAAGGCCGCCAAGGGCGAGATTGTGCTGCTGCTCGGCGCGGTGGCCACGGCGGATATTCGCGATACCGCGCCCGAGGCTCTGCGCTTGGCGGGCGGGCAGGTCTCGCGCTTTGGTATTCCGGTTGATCCGGGGAATTTGCTTTTCATTGGCGCGCTGGGTGGGCGGCAGGTGCTTGGGCTGCCGGGCTGCGTGCGGGCTTTGGCGTTGAATGGCGCGGATTGGGTGCTGGAGCGGATGATTTGCGGCGTGAATGTGGATGAGGACATGCTGGTATCGATGGGGGTTGGGGGGTTGCTGAAAGAGGTGCCGACCCGCCCGATGCCGCGCCGGACCAGCCAAGCCCAAGCGCGCAAATTTGTGGTGATTCTGCTGGCGGCGGGGCAATCGCGCCGGATGCGGGGGCAGGACAAGCTTTTGCAAAAGCTCGGCGGGCAGACCATGCTGCACCACGCGGCGGAGGTGGCGCTAAAAAGTGCGGCCTCCGAGGTGCTGGTGGCGCTGCCGCCCAGGCACGAGGCGCGGCGCACGGCGCTCAAAGGGCTGGAGCTGCGGATCATCGATGCGCCGGATCACGGCGAGGGCATGGGCGCGAGCCTGCGCAATGCGATGGGGCATATCGGGGCGGATATAGAAGGGGTGATCGTGGCGCTGGCAGATATGCCCGAGATAACACCGGCGCATTTTGATGCCCTGATTGCGGGCTATGATCCAGCCAAGGGCCACGAGATATGTCGTGCTTGCGACGAGGCGGGGCGGCTCGGCCATCCGATCCTGTTTGGGCGGCGGTTTTTTGAAAGCCTTTCGGCCTCGGCGGGTGATATCGGCGGGCGTGATATTTTGCGCGACAGTGCGGAATTTGTGCTTCGCGTTCCGACATCGGGGCGCGGCGCGGCGCTGGATTTGGATACGCCGGAGGCTTGGGGGGCCTGGCGCAGCGAAGCCGGAGCCAATTAAAGAATCGCAGCGAAGCCGGAGCCAATTAAAGAATCGCAGCGAAGCCGGAGCCAATTAAAGAATCGCAGCGAAGCCGGAGCCAATTAAAGAA
>WFUK01000100.1 GCA_015485015.1 Paracoccaceae bacterium
ACCCAGCCCCGCCATATCGAGATTCAGGTGCTGGGCGACAAGCACGGTAACTGCATTTATCTGAACGAGCGCGAATGCTCTATTCAGCGCCGTCAGCAAAAGGTGATCGAGGAAGCGCCGTCGCCATTCCTCACCCCCGAAACCCGCGCCAAAATGGGCGCGGAATCGGTGGCTTTGGCCAAGGCGGTGGATTATTGCAGTGCGGGAACGGTGGAATTTATCGTTGATTCCGAGCAGAATTTCTACTTTCTGGAGATGAATACGCGGCTTCAGGTCGAGCATCCGGTAACCGAGCTGATCACCGATATTGACCTTGTGGAGCAGATGATCCGCGTGGCTTATGGTGAGAAACTGGCGATGAAGCAAGATGATATCGGCATCAACGGTTGGGCGATCGAGAGCCGTCTTTATGCCGAGGACCCGTATCGCAATTTCCTGCCCTCCATTGGCCGCCTCACCCGCTATCGTCCGCCCGCCGAGATCGAGGGCGCGGTGCGCAATGATACCGGTGTTTTCGAGGGCGGCGAGATCAGCATGTTTTATGATCCGATGATCGCCAAGCTCTGCACCTGGGCGCCGGATCGGGCAGGGGCCATTCGCGGCATGCGGCAAGCGCTGGACGAATTCGAGATCGAGGGCATTGGCCATAACCTGCCATTCCTCAGCGCGGTGATGGACCACCCGCGCTTTGCTTCCGGTGATATTTCCACCGCCTTTATTGCCGAGGAATACCCCGATGGTTTTGAAGGCGCGGTGCTGCCCGAGCCGGTGCTAAAACAGCTCGCCGCAGGCGCTTCGGCCATGATGCGGGTGGCTGAAATTCGCGCCGCCCAAATCAGCGGGCGGCTGGATAACCATGAGCGCAAAGTGGGGGAGGATTTTGTAATCTCCCTGCAAGGCTCGGATTTTGCAGTAAAAATCGAGGCCGACAAGGCTGGGTCCACGGTGAATTTCAGCGATGGTTCCAGCCTGCGCGTGGCCTCTGATTGGCAGCCGGGGGATGGTTTGGCCGAGCTGGAAATCTCTGGCGAGGTGGTGATCGCCAAAGTGCAGCCCATTGCGGGCGGCTACCGGATGCGCCATCGCGGCGCGGATTTAAGTGTTATCATCCGCACCCCGCGCTTGTTTGATCTCTCCAGGCATATGCTGGAGAAAGTCGCGCCGGACACCTCCAGATTGCTGCTCTGCCCGATGCCGGGCCTGATGGTGAAGCTCGATGTGGCGGTCGGGGACGAGGTGCAGGAAGGCCAGGCGCTTTGCACCGTGGAGGCGATGAAAATGGAGAATGTGCTGCGGGCCGAGAAGAAATCCGTGGTTGCCAAAATCAACGCCGCTGCGGGGGAAAGCCTTGCGGTGGATGAAGTGATTATGGAGTTTGAATGATGAGCGAGGAAGACTGGAAAACCCTCGCCGAAAAGGAGCTTCGGGGCAGGCCGCTGGACGCGCTGAACTGGGAAACGCCCGAAGGCATTACCGTCAAGCCGGTTTATACCGCCGAAGATGCCGCCGATCTGCCCCATATGGGCGGCATGCCGGGCTTGCAGCCCTTTACCCGTGGTCCCCGCGCCACCATGTATGCCGGCCGGCCTTGGACCATCCGGCAATATGCCGGATTTTCCACCGCGGAAGAGAGCAACGCCTTTTATCGCCGCAATCTGGCAGCAGGGCAAAAAGGCGTTTCGGTGGCGTTCGATCTGGCCACCCATCGCGGCTATGATAGTGACCATCCGCGCGTCGAGGGCGATGTGGGCAAGGCTGGCGTGGCGATTGATTCCGTCGAGGATATGAAGATCCTGTTTGACGGGATTCCGCTGGATAGGATGTCGGTTTCCATGACCATGAACGGCGCGGTGATCCCTGTGCTGGCCAGCTTTATTGTGGCGGGGGAGGAGCAGGGGGTGCCGCGTGCGCAGCTCACCGGCACGATCCAGAATGACGTGTTAAAAGAGTTTATGGTGCGCAATACCTATATTTATCCACCCACGCCTTCTATGCGGATTGTGTCGGATATCATCAAATACACCTCGGCCGAAATGCCGAAATTCAACAGCATTTCCATCAGCGGCTACCATATGCAAGAGGCGGGCGCGACCTTGGTGCAGGAGCTGGCCTATACGCTGGCCGATGGCAAGGAATACGTGCGCGCGGCGATTGATGCGGGCATGGATGTGGATGCCTTTGCGGGTCGGCTCAGTTTCTTTTTTGCCATTGGCATGAATTTTTTCATGGAGGCCGCCAAGCTACGCGCCGCGCGGCTTTTGTGGCACCGGATTATGACCGAATTCGGCGCGCAAAAAACCGGCTCCAAAATGCTGCGCACCCATTGCCAGACCTCGGGCGTTTCGCTGCAAGAACAGGACCCCTATAATAACGTGGTGCGCACGGCCTATGAGGCGATGGCGGCGGCGCTGGGCGGCACGCAAAGTCTGCACACTAATGCGCTGGACGAGGCGATTGCCTTGCCGACCGATTTTTCAGCCCGCATCGCGCGCAATACCCAGCTGATATTGCAAGAAGAAACCGGCATCACCAATGTGGTGGACCCGCTGGCGGGCAGTTATTATGTCGAGAGCCTGACGGCGGAATTGGCTGATAAGGCATGGGAATTGATTGAAGAGGTCGATGCCCTTGGCGGCATGACCAAGGCGGTGGAATCCGGTATGCCCAAGCTGCGGATCGAGGAAAGCGCGGCGCGGCGGCAGGCTTTGGTGGATCGCGGCGAAGAGGTGATTGTCGGGGTCAATAAATACCGGCTAGACGAGCAAGACCCGATCGACATTCTGGATGTGGATAATGTGGCGGTGCGCGAAGGGCAAATTGCGCGGCTGAAAGCCATGCGCGAAAGCCGCGATGAGGCGGCTTGCATGGCGGCGCTGGCAGCGCTGGAAGCGGGGGCGCGCGCGGATGGTAACCTGCTGGCGCTCGCCGTTGATGCCGCCCGCGCGCGCGCCAGTGTCGGCGAGATTTCCGATGCGATGGAGCGGGTTTTTGGCCGCCATCGGGCCGAGGTAAAAACCCTGAAAGGGGTTTATGGCGCGGCCTATAAGGGCGATCAGGATTTTGCCAAGATCGTTGAGGATGTGCAGGGTTTTGCCGCCCATGAGGGCCGCGTGCCGCATATGTTTGTCGCCAAAATGGGGCAGGATGGCCATGATCGCGGGGCCAAGGTGATTGCCACCGCCTTTGGCGATCTTGGTTTTGCTGTCGATGTTGGCGAGCTATTTCAAACGCCGGAAGAGGCCGCCGCCGAGGCCATCGCCAAAGGCGTGCATGTGATCGGGATATCGTCATTGGCGGCGGGGCATAAAACCCTTGCGCCGCTTTTGGTGGATGCGCTGCGCGATGCCGGTGCCAGCCATATCATTGTGGTGTGCGGCGGCGTTATTCCGCAGCAAGACTATGATTTCCTTTATGAGCATGGAGTGAAGGCGATTTTTGGGCCGGGCACCAATATTCCACAAGCCGCGAGCAAAGTGCTTCGGCTGATCAAGCGGCAGAACTGGTAATGAAATAGGGCGCTGCAAATTGCAGCGCCTTATTTGATAATCCATCTCACCCGCAGGGGTCTAATTCATCAATAGCCGTATTTCCGCCGCCGTCAGCTCTGGCAGAGCGGTATCTGTTTTGCCCACCAGCATTGAATTCAGCTCGGGGAACAGATCGGTCAGTTCCGATTTCGCGCCTTCAGGCAGGCTTTGGAAGATATCCTGATCCAGATACAGGCTTTCCGATGCCGCACCTTCGGCAAATACTACCTGATGCTGATCAAACAGAATGTGGAAATAGGTCACATCCCCGCCGGTTTTGCGATAGATACGATCGCCATCCACCAAGGCATTGGCGGGCGCGAGAAATTTGTCATCCGCAAAAAGCGCCTCGACATGGGTGCCGGAAACCACCATCCGATGCTCGGGTGAGACCAGCAGATCCCGCTGGTTGCCCAAGGTGCCTTTGGAGATGCAAATCGGGGCCATCCGGCCCTCGGCCTTGACCGTGCGCTTGCCAATCCAGCGAATGGGCATAGGGCCGTGATCTGCGGTGATGATCAAATCCCCCTCGGAAAGGCTTTCCACCGGCATTTCGCCATTTTCGGTCAAAACCATGGTGCCTGCGGTGAAGCACGGCACGGGAATTGGAATGGCGTCAAACGAAAGGTCGGAAATGATCAGCCCCTGAGGGCCGGTCGAACCGTTGTAATAAATAACATCAAGGCGGCCAACAGGTCCGGCTATGGTAACCTGCACCGCACCCGCTGGGTCGGCTTGGTCGAGCAGATCAGCTGGGCCGGAGGTGAGGGTGGCGACATCGGTTGCGCCAATACCGTCAACACCGCCGGTGGCGATGCCGGTAATCACATTGCTACCCACATTGGAGAATATGATGTCTGTGGCCGGAATAAGGTTGCCATTCACATCATAGGCGATAATTTCAGCAAGATCCTGCCAGCTATTTGCATCAATATCACCAATCCAGAAGCTAAGATTTTCGACGCCATCGTTGAAATTAGCGGCATCGGTTGTGGTGAAATCAAAGCGGGCCGAAACGGTTTCGGTGATCCCTGCGCCAGAAGTAGAGCCGGTGGCACCTGTATTGGTGAGCAATAAGCCACTATTTGAAGGGGTGGCGCTGCCGGTATAGTTCCCGCCGGTAACCAACTCACCCGCATTGGCTTGCGCCGGATCAACGGTTGGATCAACCGCTGTAGGGTAGTTATAGTCGTAATAATTGGCGATGTCCGTCCCGGCTGTAAGCGAGGCCAATACTTGCACTGTGCCGCTACCGGGAATACCACCAACGACAGCCGCTGTATTCGCAACGCCGCCGATATCGCCAGGATTCCCCGCACCGGTTAAAAAATTTGCCAGTTGTTCGCCGGTTCCGGGCGTGGCATCGGCCCATACTAATGTTTCTGCCATTTATTCTATCCTACAAAATACGGTATACTCTAAAAACTGATACAATCCAGTCGTTCAATACCCGTTTACATAATCGTTAGCAACCCGCGCCGATGTCGCGCATGTTACTATAGCCTAACAGAATAGGGGATTTCTGTCAAAAATCTTTTGGCTATAGTTAATTTGTAACTATTTTCGATACCTATTGGCGGATGGCTGCGCACACATTCCCCTTAGGGTAATGTTGTATCCGATTCTTGATCTTTGACGGGCCGATTACAGCCATGACATTAGCGCTGCCTTTTGGCCATCATCACGGGTGTGGGACAGAATATCGGCCAGCGCTTCAATCGAGGCAATAGAATGGCTCGCACAAAAGCTGTCAACATGGGGCAACAGGGATTTTACCCCGGCCGCCTTCGGGGTAAACCCATCCCAGCGCAGCAGCGGATTGAGCCAGATCAGGCGGCGGCAAGAGCGCCTGAGCCGTGCCGCTTCGCGCGCAAGCAGGGCGGTATCGTCGCGGTCCAATCCGTCGGTAATGAGCAGCACCACCGCGCCTTGGCCAAGGGTGCGGCGCGACCAGTCGCGGTTAAACAGACGCAGGTTCTCGCCGATGCGGGTGCCGCCCTCCCAATCATGGGCCTGATGGCCGGCAGCGGCCAGCGCGGTATCGACATCTCGGTTTTGCAAATGGCGGGTAATATTGGTAAGGCGCGTGCCAAAGGTAAAGCTATGCACCTTGGACCAGCCCGCGCCCTTGGTCTGGCTGGCCGCATGCAAAAAATGCAGCAAAAGCCGGCTATAGCCCGACATAGAGCCGGAAATATCACAAAGCGCCACCAGATTGGGCGGCTGGATTTTGCGCTTCCGCAGATGGAGTTTTTGCACGTCGCCCTGCCGCATAGAGGCGCGCAGTGTGGCCCGCCAATCCGCAATATTTCCGCTGGGGCTAACCATGGTGCGGCGGCTGGAGATCGGCTTTACGGGGAGCGATATTCTGGCAATAGCGCGCAGGGCCATGGCTTGCTCTGCGGCGGACATCTGCTCGAAATCACGGGTTTTGAATTGCTCCGACGCCGAAACGCTCAGCACCGCCTCAAGATCGACCTCTTCGCCGTCCGGCATGGGCTTGGGCTTGGCTTGGGTTGCGCCGT
>WFUK01000101.1 GCA_015485015.1 Paracoccaceae bacterium
GGAGCCGAACATCACCCCGATTTTCATCCGGATCTGGTTGATAAATATCACCATGCAATTCGAACGGTTAATGGCGCTGGTGAGCTTGCGCATAGCTTGTGACATCAGCCGCGCCTGCGCGCCCATCTGGTAATCGCCCATATCGCCTTCCAGCTCGGCTTTCGGGGTAAGCGCAGCCACGGAATCCACCACCACCACCGATATCGCACCCGAGCGCACCAGGGTCTCGGTGATTTCCAGCGCTTGCTCGCCGGCATCGGGTTGCGAAATCAGCAGTTCATCCAGATCCACCCCGAGGTTTTTGGCGTATTTCGGGTCCAGCGCATGCTCGGCATCGACAAAAGCACAAATGCCGCCGAGCTTTTGCATCTCGGCAATCACATGCAGGGTCAGCGTGGTTTTACCCGAGCTTTCCGGCCCGTAAATCTCGATAATCCGGCCGCGCGGCAAGCCGCCAATGCCAAGCGCGATATCGAGGCCGATCGAGCCGGTGGAAACGGATTCGATATCCGCCACCGGGCTATTCTGCCCCAGCTTCATGATCGAGCCTTTGCCAAAATTGCGTTCAATCTGGCTCAGCGCTGATTCGAGGGCTTTGTTTTTATCCATTTTGCGTTTGCTACCTAAATCCAAAAGTGTATCTGCCATGTTCTACCCCTTTATTCCATATCCAACCCAACTGGGCAACAAACGAAAATGTTCGCTTAATGTTCTATAAGTCCAAAACCAGAACATTTCAATTAAAATTTTAACTAAAACCATCCTTCAACAAATGTATTTACGAAAGATGAAGATTTTAGGGATTAAAGCCGGTAATTCAGCGCCTATCAGGCCTGTTCTTGCGCAAGAAGCTGCTGCACGGCGTCGCTCAGTTCCGAAAGCGAAAACGGTTTTTGCAAGAATCCGGCGTTTTCGATATCGGGTTTTCCGTCTTCAAATACATCCTCGGCATAGCCCGACATAAAGACAACTTTAGTTTCCGGATAGGCGGCCAAGGCTTCTCTTACCCATGTCGGGCCATCTTTTCCGGGCATGATAATATCGGAAATATACAGGTTATATTTGGCACCATTTTGCATAATTTTCTCTAGCGCGCTTTCCCCGCAATCGGCCTCGTCCACGTGATAACCCCTCATTCTAAGGGCACGCGCCGCAAAAGATCGCACCGGGGCCTCATCCTCCACCAGCAAGATATTCCCCACAGCAGCATCCGCCAATACAGGGCTGGCCATGGCGGGCTGAGCAGGGTCGGGCGCGGTTTCTTTTTTACCAAAATAGCAGGGGAGATAGACAATAAACGTCGTGCCCTCATTTGGAATGCTATCGACAAAAACAAATCCGCCGGTTTGCTTGATAATGCCGTAAACCGTTGAAAGGCCAAGCCCGGTGCCCTCCCCCACCTTTTTGGTGGTGTAAAACGGTTCAAATATCTTGGGCAGGCTATCGGGCGGAATGCCAACCCCCGTATCCTGAATGCGCACACACACATAATGCCCGACAGGCACCGTCGCCCGATCCCGCTCCAGCGGTTTTTGCAGTTCCACATTTTCAGTGGTGATCAAAACCTCGCCACCATCCAGCATGGCATCACGGGCATTTACCACCAGATTCATAATCACCTGTTCAAACTGCCGCTCATCCACCCGCACCAAATTCAGCTCGGGGTTTATTTCGATCCTCAGCTGCACCTTCTCGCCCAAAAGCCGGTTTAACAGCTCTGAAAGCTGCTCAAGGGTTTTGCCGAGTCTCAGCACTTTGGGTCGTAAGGTTTGCTTGCGGGAAAAGGCCAGTAATTGCCGCACCAAAGCCGCCGCGCGGCTGGCATTTTGCCGGATTTGGATCAGGTCGCCATAGTCTTCGTCGCCAATATTATGGCGCAAAAGCAGCAGGTCACAATGGCCGGAAATCGCCGTCAGCAAGTTGTTGAAATCATGGGCCACACCGCCGGCAAGCTGCCCGACCGCCTGCATTTTCTGGCTTTGCACAAATTGCGCTTCCAGCACCTTTAGCTCGGTCTTATCACTCAGCACCACCACAAGGCAGCGGCTGTCTCCGAAATCCATCGCCATCAGCGAAACCTGTAGGAATATCTCCTTGCCATTGCGCAAAAAACGCCCCATCTCGGTGGTGCGAGTGCCCCGGGATTTCAGCGTTTCGGCAACGCGAATGCGCATCGAGCGCCCCAGCCCCTCTATTTCGTCGCTAATATTTTTTCCGACCAGATTTGAGCGGCCAAGCAAGGCTCGCGCCGTGCCATTCACCCCTTCGATAATGCCCGCCTCGGATAATCGAATCAGAGCCACCGGCAGGTCTTCCAGAATGCTTTGTAGATTGGCCGCATCCATCGGCCGCGCCTGCGGTGTGCCAGCCGCATTGGCCGTGGCCGCGTTGGTTTTTAGCCATCTATAGCCAAAAACGATCAGTGCAGCCATGCCCGCCACGCCCAAAATTTCCGCCAGATATTGCTGTGAAACAAAGCCGAAAACCGCCAGTGCCACAAATGCACTATATATAAGCGCCGCCAGAATCACGGTTCGAACAAGCGAAGGACGTAGGGATTTGACGTGGCTCAAAGTGCTAACTCATTTCAGATACAAAACATATGGACGCCCCTATTTCACAACTAATAGGTTAATTTTGTATAAAATAATACCAAATACAAAGCTACGATTTTTTCTTCTGCAACCGCGCAATATAGAAGCCGTCGCCGCCGGTAATCGGGCTTAAAGCGCGCGAAAACTCCAGCTTCCAATCGGGGAATTGCTGCAAAAACCAGTCGATTTGATCGTCATTTTCAAGCTTAAACAGCGAGCAGGTTACATAGACCAAGATGCCATTATTCTCAACTCTGGCTTGTGATTTTTGCAAAATATGCCGCTGTAGCTGCGTTAGCTCAGCCAGCTTGGCCTCACCCAGCCGCCATTTGCTATCCGGATTGCGCCGCCACGCCCCGCTGCCAGAGCAAGGTGCATCGACAAAGACCAGATCACATTTTGGTGATTGTTCAATATGATCCGGAGACACAATTTGCACATCCGCCCCCGCACGGCGCGCGCGTTCGGGCAGATCCTTCATGCGTAAAGGGTTGGCATCATGGGCAAAAATCTGGCCTTGCTTTTGCATCTCGGCCGCCAGCGCGAGGGTTTTTCCGCCGCCCCCCGCGCAATAATCCAGCACATCCATGCCGGGCTTCACCCCCGCAAGGCGGCCAACCATTTGGCTGGAAACATCCTGTAATTCCACAAACCCATAGCGATAAGCCAGTGATCCATTCAGCTTTCTCGGGTTTTCCGTGATCCGCAGCGCGCCTTCAACCCCCGGCACGGTTTCGGTAAATATCAAATCCCGCGCGAGGTAGTTTTGCGCTTCCTCCACCGTTGTTTTCAGGCTATTCA
>WFUK01000102.1 GCA_015485015.1 Paracoccaceae bacterium
ATAGCGCATTGAGCCACTGCCCCATTTAGCATATTCCGCATCGCATTTGGCATCGCGAAACGGAATCCACGCCCGCTGCATGGCGCGCAGGGTTTCCTCGCGGCGGGCAAATTCGGGTGAGTTCCTATCATCGTAATCCGTGCCCTTTGCGAAATCCATCGCGTTGCGATAAGCCTCGTTCAAAAGCACATCCCACGCCTGCGCCTCGGATTGCTGGCAAAAACTTTGCCCCATGGCCGAATTGCCGCCTTCGGTCTGGTCCTGGCATATCTGCGAGCCAATCCCGATACAGGCGCGGGCATCATCAACACTATCGGCAGCATTAAAACAGGCGCGCAGTGTGGGCAGCACTTGAGCGTCATTCACCTCCTGCGCGGCGAGAGGGGTGGCAAGCATAGCGATTACAATAACAAGTTTTTTCATCTATAATTCCTCGTAATAATATCCCAAAATCCAAGGCTGCGAAAAAGAAAGCCGGCTTAGCCCGTCACCTTCATCAATTCGCGCCCGATCAGCATCCGGCGGATTTCAGAAGTCCCCGCGCCGATCTCCATCAGCTTGGCATCCCGCATGATTCTACTCAAGGGGGAATCGCTCATATAGCCCGCGCCGCCCATCGCCTGCACGCCCTGCACCGCCACATTCATCGCCTGCTCGGAGGCATAAAGCACACAGCCCGCCGCGTCTTGCCGCGTAACCTCGCCACGGTCACAAGAGCCAGCGACGGCATAAACATAAGCCCGCGCCGCGTTCATCACGCTGTAAATATCGGCAATTTTCCCCTGCATAAGCTGGAAATCACCGATCTTCTGTCCAAACTGCTTGCGCTCGTGCATATAGGGCATGATCTGGTCCAGCACCGCATGCATCAGCCCCACGCCGATGCCGGAAAGCACCACGCGCTCATAATCAAGGCCGGACATCAGCACATTCACGCCGCGCCCTTCCTCGCCCAGCACATTTTCAAACGGCACCTCGACATCCTCAAAGATCAGCTCGGCGGTGTTGCTGCCCCGCATCCCCATTTTGTCAAAATGCGGACTGGTGCTAAAGCCCGCCATGGTTTTCTCGATGATAAACGCGGTCATCCCCCGCGCACCCGCCTCGGGGTCGGTCTTGGCATAGACCACCAGCGTGTCGGCATCCGGCCCGTTGGTGATCCAGTATTTGGTGCCGTTCAGCACATAGCGGTCATTGCGCTTTTCGGCCCGCAGCTTCATGCTGACCACATCCGAGCCAGCCCCCGCCTCGCTCATCGCCAGCGCGCCCACATGCGCGCCCGAGATCAGCCCCGGCAGGTATTTCCGCTTCTGCGCCTCCGAACCATTAAGCTTGATCTGGTTCACACACAGGTTGGAATGCGCGCCATATGACAGGCTTACCGAGGCGCTCGCCCGCGCCAGTTCCTCCACCACAACCGTATGCGCCAGATATCCCATCCCCGCGCCGCCAAATTCTTCAGGCACGGTCACACCCAGCAATCCAAGCTCGCCCATTTCGCGCCACAGCTCGGGCGGAAAGGTGTTGGACGCGTCAATCTCGGCCGCCATCGGGGCCACGCGCTCTTGCGCCCAGCGATGCACCATATCGCGCAGGGCTTCTATATCTTCTCCAAGGGCAAAATTCATCGATGCGGTAAACATGGCTATCTCCTGCTTTTCCAACAACTGAACACACGTTCAGTTATAAAGCAAGCGATTTCCTGCGCCCTCCAAAAGCGCACCCGCTTCAGCGCGGCGCGTATGCCACGCGGATCAAAAGCCCCCCGGCCAGACGCGCCGCTAGATCAGCCCCACGCGCTCCACGACCCAGAAAGCACCGATCAGCGCAATGACCGAGGAGGCCGGAATCACGATCACCCGCCGATACCATTCCTTTTTCGCAAACCAGAATCCAACCAAGCCAAAGCAAATCAGGATGATCGTCAGCTGTCCGAATTCCACCCCTAGATTAAAACCGATCAAACCCGACGCGATATTATTTTGCGAAAGCCCAAAAGCGGTCAGCGCTCCGGCAAAGCCCTGCCCGTGCAGCAGTCCAAACATAAAAATCAACGCCGGTCGCCAGCGGCTCATATGGCTCATAAATATGTTCTCGATACACACATAAACGATCGAAAGCGCGATCAGCGGTTCCACAATCCATGACGGCACCACCACAATCCCCAGCACCCCCAGCGCCAGCGTAAGCGAATGCGCCAGGGTGAAGGTCGAGACCTGCCAGAGTAGCGGCGTTAGCCTTGCGGACATCAAAAACAGCCCGACAATAAACAATATATGATCAATCCCGAGCGGCAGGATATGGTAATACCCCACCACGGTATAATTCACGAGATTTTGCCAAAACGAGATCACCGTTGCGCCTTCGGTTGAAATCGGATCGGTAAGGCCGCCCTTGGTCAGATAGGCGTTATAGTCGTTTTTATCGTCAATCAGCCGGATGATGATCTCGCCATATGCCGCATCCCAGCCAAGGCGAAGCTCGGCGGATTGCCCCAGCATACCGGACACCACAATATAGCTGTCGCGCCGCAGGGTCAGGTCTCCGGCCTCGGGGATATCCACCGAAACCACGCGTGAAGTGGCGGGCGCATCATCCAGCAGCACCGTCATATTTTGCGCAAAAGCGTCCTTGTCAAAGGCCTGTTCCAGCGCCTCCGGTCCCATTGCGCGCAACTCGTCATAGCGCGCGGCATTTGGCGAATCCTGCGTATTTTTCGCATCCGAACCGATTTCGGCGATAATCGCTTCCAGATTCAACCGGATTTCCAGCCGGAATTCACCATTTTCCAAAAACAGATCCGCAATGGCGGGGCGGATTTCATGGGCGTTGATCGGGCTGGCCATGGTGGTTATCAACAGGGCAATCGCGGCAAAAATTGCCCTTATCGGTCGGGTCATATACTGTTCTCTCGATTCGTAATCATTCGGGAAATGAAAATGCCGCACCTCCATAACACTGTAAAACAAATTTTGACACTCGGTATTTTTCTAGGCACCGGCATGGCCAACGCCCATGAATTCTGGATCCAGCCCGAGGATTACCGGCTTGAACCCGAGCAAATGCTGGTGGCGGATATTCGGGTCGGAGTGGATTTTCTGGGCGATACCCAAGCTTATATTTCCAGCACTATTAACCGTTTCACCCTTACCGATGCCAATGGCCTGCGCGAGGTGACGGGTCGGCTCGGTGATATTCCGGCGGTGAATGTGATGCCCGACACCGAGGGTTTGCAGGTCCTGAGCCTGTTTACCACCACCTCGGTGCTGACATGGGACGCGTTTCAAGAATTCGAGGATTTTGCAAATCTGCACGGCATGGGCTGGGTGCTGGAAACCCATGCCGAGCGCGGCTTGCCCGATACCGGCTTCAAGGAAGGCTATACCCGCTTTGTGAAATCCTTGACGGCTGTCGGGGATGGTGCTGGTCAAGATCGTTTTACCGGCATGTTTTTCGAGCTGGTAGCGGGGCTAAACCCCTATACCGACGATATCAGCGCCGGCATGCCGATCACCGTTTTGTTCAAGGGAGAGCCGCTGCCCGACAAGCAGGTCGATCTGTTTTTTCGCAATCCCGAGGGCGAATTATCCCGGGTGAGCGTGATATCCGACGCGCAAGGTTTGGCGATTATGCCCAATATGGGAACAGGGGAATATATGATAAATACCGTGCATATGATCCAGCCATTTCCGGCAGATATCGAGCGCACCGGCGTGGTCTGGCATTCGCTCTGGGGGTCTATCACCTATGCGCTAGGTCAATAGAACCATGGGCGCGCGCCGCTCGGATGGCAGCGCGCGACCGGTTAGTTTATCCCGTTGGCTTGTTGTAGCTCGCGGATATAGGCGATCAGGATTTCCACCTCGGCCCCGGTGATTTGCTCTTGCGGCGGCATCGGGGCATAGCGCCCATGATGAGGCGTCACCCCGTTTTCCATCGCGGCCCGCAAGGCAAAATCGGCATGGATGCGGGTTTGGTAAATCTTGCTGACCAAGGCAGGGCCAAGCGCCGTTCCGGCAGCATTCACCCCGTGACAGGCGGCGCAGGTGCCGTTAAAAACCACCTCGCCCGCAGCGGCCTCCGCGCTAAATTGCGGCACGGTAATATCTTCTACCGGCAGCACCACATTAGCCGGATTGCGGGAAAGAAAGAAATACGCCCCCCCGATCACAACCAATGCCACCGCCCATTTCATCCCTTGCTTCAAAGCCCGGCCTCCAAAACCTTGTTTTTAGCGCCCGCCAGCCCATCAAGGATCGGGCAATCCGGACGATCATCGCCATGGCATTTCTGCACCAGCTCAGACAGGGTTTGCTGCATTTCCTGCAAGCCGGCAATCTTTTCCTCGATCTGGGCAAGATGCGTGCGCGCCATGACTTTCACATCGGCGCTGGCGCGCGCCCGATCCTCGTAAAGCGATAGCAGAGCGCGGCATTCCTCGATCGAAAATCCAAGGCTGCGGGCTCTCTGCACAAATGCCAGCTTGTGCAGATCATTGGCGGAAAACAAACGGTAACCGTTGGTGCTTCGCCCGGGGTTCACCAATCCGATATCCTCATAATACCGGATGGTTTTGGCGGGAAGGCCGCTTTGAGTGGCTGCGTCTCCGATATTCATTCGCTTACCTCCGGTTTCCAGCGTTTCAGCAAAATCGAGTTTCCGACAACAAATACCGAGCTAAAGGCCATCGCCGCGCCAGCTATGGCGGGGTTCAGATAGCCAAATGCCGCAATCGGAATACCGATGGTATTGTAGGCAAAGGCCCAAAACAGGTTTTGCCGGATCTTGGATGCGGTTTTGAACGATACATCCAGCGCCGCGCTCACCAAGCGGGGATCATTGCGCATCAGCACAAAGCCGGCGGTTTCGATTGCTACATCCGCACCGCCCCCCATGGCGATCCCGAGCGTAGCCTCTGCCAGAGCCGGTGCATCATTCACCCCGTCCCCGACCATGGCCACATGCTTGCCCTCGGCCCCCAGCGCCGCCACTTCGCGGGCCTTGTCTTCGGGGCGCATATCGGCGATCACCCGGTCAATGCCCAGCTCCTCCGCCACTTTGGCAGCGGTTTCGGCATTATCACCGGTCATCAGATAGCAGGCAACACCACGCCCGTGCAGCAGGTCGATGGCCTCTTTGGCCTCGGGGCGCACAGGGTCGGTATAGGCGACCAGCCCAACGGGCTTGCCCGCTTTGGCCAACCACACCACCGTGCGGCCACCCTGACGCATTTCCAGCGCCAGTTTTTCCTGGGCGGGGTCCATATCCGTTACCGCAAAGCGGCCACGGCCCATGCGCACCAGCTCGCCATCTACCGTTACCTCGATGCCTTCGCCGGCTGTGGCTTTGGCATCTTTGGCGTCAAGCGGGGTAATGCCCCGTGCTTCGGCCTCGGCCACAATCGCTTTGCCCAGCGGATGCTCGGAGCCGGATTGAACCGCAGCCCCCAAAGCCAGAAGCGAGGTTTCATCGCCTTCAAAGGTATGGATGGCGGCAACGCTTGGCTTGCCGATGGTCAGGGTGCCGGTTTTATCAAATACCACGGTGTCGATGCTTTTGGCGCGCTCCAGCGTGACGATATCGCGGATCAAAATACCCGCCTTGGCCCCGGAGCCGGTGCCCGCCACCAGCGCGGTCGGGGTTGCCAGCCCAAGCGCACAGGGGCAGGCAATAACCAGCACCGAAATCGTAGCGACAATCGCGGTTTCGAAACCTGCACCGGTCGCCATCCATACGCCGAATGTAAGCACGGATAGCACAACAATCGTTGGCACAAAAATCGCCGAAATCCTATCGACCAGCTTCTGGATCGGCGCTTTGCCTACCTGCGCCTGCTCCACCATATGCGCCACTTTGGCCAAGGTGGTATCTTCACCCACCCGCGAGGTCCGGATTTTCAAAACCCCGCCGCCATTGATGGCACCGGCGATCACCTCATCGCCGACCACCCGCAATACCGGCATGGATTCACCCGTAATCAAGGCTTCGTCCAGCTCGCTTTCGCCCTCGACAATAAACCCGTCAACCGGCACCCGCCCCCCCGGGCGCAGCAAGGCGATATCGCCAACCTGAACCTGTTCGACCGGCATAATAACCTCGCCCGCATCGGTGATAATCGTAGCGCTGCTCGGGCGCAGGCCCAGCAGATCCCGCAGGGCCGAACTGGCCGAACGCTTGGCTTTGGTTTCGATGTATTTGCCCATCAAAACCAGCGTGATCACCACGGTCGAGGCTTCAAAATAAAGCTTGCCGGAGGCTTCGCTGCCCAGGGTGACAACCAACCAAAGACTATAGAAATATGCCGCCGTTGTGCCCATCGCGACCAGCAGATCCATATTGCCTGCCTTGGCTTTAAGCGCGTGCCATGCCCCGACATAATAGCGAGACCCGACATAAAACTGCACCGGCGTTGCCAGCAGAACCTCGGTCCATGGCGTCACATGAAAAGGAATACCCAGAAAAATCGCCACCATTTGCGCAACCAGCGGCAGGGTCAGCAAGGAGGAGAAGATCAGCGTATATTTCAGCTTTTTCAAGCGGGCTTTTTCGGCGGCGTCATCGTCGTCGCTATCGTCTTTAATCTTGGCACCATAGCCGGCTTCCTCAACCACCTTCACCAAAGCCTGGGCGCTGGTAATCGTGGGGTCAAAGCTGATAGCCGCAGTTTCAATCGCCAGATTGACGCTGGCTTGCGAAACCCCGGGCGCAACACTCAATGCCGCCTCGATCCGGCCCGCGCAGCTGGAGCAGGTCATGCCGGTGATATCCAGCGTGGCCTCGCCCGCCATGCCGGGCTTTTTGATTTCTTCCGCCCCATAGCCGGTATCGGCCACGATTTTCTTGATCTCGTCGGCGCTGATTTTTGAAGGATCAAAGCTGATGGTCGCATTTTCCAGCGCGAGGTTTACGCTGGCGGTATCAATGCCCTCGGCCTCGTTCAGCGCGGTTTCGATGCGGCCGGCACAGCTTGAGCAGGTCATGCCCGTGATGTTGATCTTGAAATCATCTGCGAATTTTATTTCCGGCGCGGGG
>WFUK01000103.1 GCA_015485015.1 Paracoccaceae bacterium
AACCTATATGGGTATTCGGGTTTGGGGCGCACCGGCTTCAATCTCGATCTATGCGCTGAGCGGCTGGCTGATCGGCATGGAGAAAACCAAAGCCGTATTCATTTTGCAAAT
Source organism: Paracoccaceae bacterium (assembly GCA_015485015.1). Classification (GTDB taxonomy): domain Bacteria; phylum Pseudomonadota; class Alphaproteobacteria; order Rhodobacterales; family Rhodobacteraceae; genus UBA3077. Next base: position 112 of record WFUK01000103.1, read on the forward strand.
CTGGATGAACGGGGTGAACGTGGCGCTGGACCTGTGGTTTGTGCTGGGGCTTGGTTTTGGTATTGAGGGGGTGGCGGTGGCGACGCTGATCGCGGAATGGAGCGGGCTGGCGCTGGGGCTTTATCTGTGCCGCGAGGCGTTCAGGGGTGATAAATGGCGGCAATGGGCGCGGATATTTGACGGGGCCAAGTTAAAGCGCATGGCGGTGGTGAATAGCGATATCATGATCCGCTCGGTGCTGCTGATGGGCAGTTTTATGACGTTCCTGTTTCTTGGTGCCGGGCTGGGGGATACCACCCTCGCCGCCAACCAGATTATGCTGCAATTTGTGGAAATCACCGCCTATGCGCTGGATGGTTTTGCCATTTCGGCCGAAACCCTGGTCGGCGGGGCGATGGGGGCGCGCAATCGCGGCGCGCTGCGGCATGCCGCGCTTTTGGCCAGCGGCTGGGCTTTGGTCGGGGCGGTGGTGCTGACGGTGTTTTTTGCGCTATTTGGCCCGTGGCTGATCGAGGTGATGACCACCTCGCCCGAGGTGCGCGCAGAGTCCCTCCGCTATATCTGGTGGATGGTGGCCTTTCCGCTGATCGGCCTGCCGAGCTGGATGTTTGACGGTATTTTCATCGGAGCGACGCGAACGCGGCAGATGCGCTTGGCGATGCTGCAATCGACCGTGGCCTATGGCGGCATTTTACTGGTGCTGGTGCCGCTGATGGGCAATCACGGGCTTTGGCTGTCATTGCTGATATTTGACATCATCCGCGCGCTCACCCTATGGCGCTATTATCCGGCGCTGGAGGCCTCGGCGGAAGGCGGGGTTGCGCCTTAAGGTTCGAAACGCCGGATAGGTTTGCCACCGATTTCGGTTGTGCTACTTAAACAGCTTCAACACATCTTCCGGAGGGCGGCCCAAGGCGGCTTTTCCGCCATGTCGCACCACGGGGCGCTCGATAATGGCGGGATGTTCGGCCATGGCTTTGATCAGGGTATCCGCATCGGCCCCTTCAAGCCCGAGCGCCTTAAAGCCCGCGTCATTTTGCCGGATCAGCTCGATCGGTGCCATGCCAAGCGCGGTTAGCACTTCGCGAATATCGGCCTCGCTCGGGGCCGCGTCTTTATATAGCACGATCTCGGGCCGGACGCCGCTTTCCGTAAGCAATTCCAGTGTTTGCCGCGATTTCGAGCAGCGTGGATTGTGCCAGATTTGTGTTTCACTCATAAGAATTCATCCTTTTCGGTGCCGACAGCCTCGGATAGGTGGTTAAACCCGTCTTTGGCCAATAATTGATCCAGCTCTCTGGCGATTTCAGCCGCCAAGCCGATGCCTCTGAAAACCAGCGCGGTATAAAGCTGCACCGCAGAGGCCCCCGCGCGAATTTTGGCGTAAGCCTGCGCGGCTGAGCCGATGCCGCCCACCCCGATCAGGGGCATGTTGCCTTGGGTCAGCTTGGATATCTGCGCCAAAACACGGGTGGATCGCTCAAATAACGGCTGCCCCGAAAGCCCGCCAACCTCGTTGCCAAAGGCGCTTTGCAAATTGGGCCGCGCGAGGGTGGTATTGGTGGCGATGATGCCGGAAATGCCGGTTGTGAAGGCTGCCTCGACAATATCGGCGAGTTCCGCCTCGCTCAAATCCGGCGCGATTTTCAGGAATACCGGCAGCGGGGTGGCGAGCTGGCTTTGCGCCTGCATCACGCCCGATAACAGCGCCGTAAGCGCCGCTTTGCCTTGCAAATCCCGCAGCTTTTCGGTGTTGGGGGAGGAGACATTAACCGTGGCAAAATCCACATGCGGGCCGATTTTGGACAGCACTTTGGCAAAATCCTCGGCGCGGTTGTCGCTGGTTTTATTGGCCCCGAGATTTATGCCCACAATGCCGGAGCGCGGGCGGGCAAGCCGCTCGGCTATGGCGTCCAT
>WFUK01000104.1 GCA_015485015.1 Paracoccaceae bacterium
AAATCACTTGGATTTCAGTTCAAAGCGCTTGTCACAATAGCCGCATTCGACGAATCCGGTTTCCTCGGGGATGGTCAACCATACGCGCGGATGCTCGCCGCCGCCATCGCAGCTCACGCTCGGGCTTTCCACGATTTCAACTTCGGGGGCTTCATGGCTCATGATTTCTCTCCGTTTTCGTTTTGAATCATCCGCCCGAGCTGCCGCCCGGCGATCAGATGAATATGAAAATGCGGCACATCCTGCACCCCGTGCCGGCCGGTATTGGCGATCAGCCGATAGCCCTGCCCGCCCGCATCCGGTGCGGCACCGGTATCGCGGGCAATCCGCGCCACCGTGCGGCTGAAATCCAGCAATTCGGCATCGCTGGCCTCATTGCCGAAATGGTCAAAATTCACATAAGCCCCCTTGGGGATCACCAGGATATGATCGGGGGCTGCGGGCGCAATATCGCGAAAGGCCAGGCAATGCTCGGTTTCCAGCACGGTGGAATTCGGAATCTCGCCGCGCAGGATTTTGGCAAAGATATTCTGGTTATCGTATGCGTAAGCCATAGTTACCTCTACAACAAATCATGCTTGGCAAACAAGCTTTTCAAATCCGTCTCCGGGCGCGCGCCGATATGGCTGATGATTTCGCCCGCCGCCACACAGCCCATACGGCCCGTGGTCAGGGTGTCATAACCGTTCAGCTCGCCGTAAAAGAAGCCCGAGGCAAAAAGATCACCCGCGCCGGTGGCATCGACGATCTGCACCTTATCCGCAGGCGCATGGGTTTCTTTACCATCGCGCCAGATATAGGCCCCCTTCGGTCCCACAGTGCAGGCCACGGTATCGACCTCCTGAGCCGCCAATCGCAGCACCACACTCAGGTCATCATCCTGATACATCGCGCGCAGCTCATGCTCGTTGCAAAATAGCAGATCCACATGATCCTTGATCATTTCGCGGAAAGCATCGCGGTGCCGCTCCACACAAAACGGGTCCGATAGCGTCAGCGATACCCGCCCGCCGCCGCCCTTGCAGGCCGCAATCGCCTTGGCAAAAGCGGCGTGGCTTTCGGGACCGTCAAAGCGGTAGCCTTCCAGATAGATCCACTCGGCATCCGCCATCATGGCTTCATCAATATCATCGGCGGTCAGGAATTCCGACACCCCGAGATAGGTGTTCATCGAGCGCTCGCCATCAGGGCTGACCATCACCATGCAGCGGCCGGTTTCAGCCTCGTGATCGGCGGGTGCCAGCGGCACCTCGTATCCCGCGCCCTGTGCGCGCATATCATGGGCAAAAATCGCGCCGAGCTGGTCGTCTTTTACCTTGCCGACATAGGCAGTGCGCAGGCCAAGCTGGGCAATGCCCGCAATGGTATTGGCCGCCGAGCCGCCGGAAATTTCGGTCGAAGGGCCGGTAATGGCATAGATCGCCGCCGCGCGCTCCAGATCGATCAGGGTCATAACGCCCTTTTCAATGCCGTTTTCGGTTAAAAACGCATCCTCGACATGGCTCAATACATCCACGATAGAGTTGCCAATACCGACAACCTGATAGGTCTTGCTCATAGGTTTTTTTCCTCTGATTCGCAGAATTCCGCGATGATACAATTGCTGCAAACCGGCTTGCGCGCCTTGCAAATATAACGTCCGTGTAAAATCATCCAGTGATGGGCGTGCTGCTGGAATTCCGCCGGAATATGATCCTCGATCGCCCGTTCCACCGCATCCACATCTTTGCCCACAGCAATGCCGGTGCGATTACCGAGCCGGAAAATATGGGTATCCACCGCCTGCGCCGGAAGCTTGAACCACATATTCAGCACCACATTTGCGGTCTTGCGCCCCACCCCCGGCAGCCGGATCAGCGCCGCGCGGCTTGACGGCACCACCCCGCCAAATTCATCCACCAGAATCCGTGCGGCTTTGATCACGTTTTTGGCTTTGGTCTTATACAGGCCGATGGTTTTGATATGCTCAATCAGCCCTTCTTCGCCCAGCTCCAGCATTTTTTCCGGTGTGTCGGCGATCTTGAACAGCGCTTGCGTCGCCTTGTTCACCCCGACATCCGTGGCCTGCGCCGAAAGCGCCACCGCCACCACCAGCGTATAGGCGTTCACATGATTAAGCTCGCCTTTGGGTTCAGGCTCGCTATCGCGAAACTTCGCAAAAATCGCGTAAATGCTGTTATAGTCTAGCTGTTTTACCATACCCTTAATTGCCACGCCAAAACCCCGAATAGCAAGCCAAATCCGTAGGCCTCCACCACCCGCCATAACCCGCAAGAAACGGGTGGCAAAACCGCGCCGCGCCGCTATGCTTCCCCCATGGAAAACACCCCCTATCACTATGCGCTGATCAAGCGCGCGATCGAATATATTGATGCCAACGCCACCGCGCAGCCCTCCCTCGCCGAGGTTGCCGCGTCGCTTGGCCT
>WFUK01000105.1 GCA_015485015.1 Paracoccaceae bacterium
AGAAATCAATGAACCCGCTCGACATGGAAATATCAAATTTAACCCTATTCAGCCTGCTGCTTACCGAAGACATATTGCGCTATGTCATCGTGGCAGGGGGTATTTATCTTGCCATCAACGTTGCTTTGGCCGTGCGGATGGCCGGGCGCAAAATCAGAGGCAAAAACCCGCCCAAGGGCCAGATATTGCGTGAGATACTGGCCAGCATTCGCACCATGATCATATTTGCCACCGTTGGGTTCGCCACGCTTTACGGCACCAAGATCGGATTGTTTCGCCTGTATTTTGAAGCGGGGGAATACGGGGCGCTCTATCTGGTGTTGTCGACCCTGCTGATCATCGTGCTGCATGACGGCTATTTTTACTGGTCGCACCGGGTTTTGCATATTCGCCGGGTGTTCAAACTGGCGCACCGGGTGCATCACCGCTCCAATAATCCTACGCCGTTTACCTCGTTTTCGTTCAACTTTGGCGAAGCGGCCGCCAATGCCGTTTTTTTACCGTTGGTTTTGCTGGTCTTGCCGCTGCACCCGCTTGCGATTTTCATGTTCACCAACCACATGATGATCCGCAACGCGATGGGCCATTCGGGCTATGAGCTGTTTCCCGCCCGCGCCGATGGCACCCCGATGTTTGACTGGATGACCACCGTGACCCACCATGATATCCACCACGCCCGCGCCGGTTATAACTTTGGTCTCTATTTTACATGGTGGGATCGCTGGATGGGCACTGAATATCCGAAATATCATCAGCAATTTGCGGATGTCATACGCCAGAAAAACCTGCGCACGCCGTCAAAAGAAACGGCGATTTGATTATAGCCCGTGTAATATTTCGGCGTGGTGCAGGATATGGTCTTCCATAAAGCTGGCGACAAAGTAATATGAGTGGTCATAGCCGGGCTGCATCCGGAAGGTTCCCGCTTGTCGCTTGGCAGCCATGGCTTGCGCCAGCGATTCCGGTTTGAGCAGGCCAAGGAACTGGTCGCTATCGCCTTGGTCGATCAGCACCGGCGTGGGGAAACCGCGCGCCATCATCAGCTTGCTGGCATCATGGCGCTGCCAGTTGGCTTCGTCCTCGCCAAGGTAAGCACCGAGCTGCATCCGGCCCCAATCCGAGCCGGTGGGATTGCAGATCGGCGCAAAGGCGGAGACGGACCTATACTGCTCGGGGTGGTTCAGCGCCAGCGTTAGCGCCCCGTGCCCGCCCATGGAATGGCCGGTGATCCCCTGCGCTTCGGCCAGCAGATCAAATTGTGCAAATACCAGCGCGGGGAGTTCCTGCTGGATATAGCTCCACATATTAAAATGCGCGGCCCAAGGCGCTTCGGTGGCATCCACATAAAACCCCGCCCCTTGGCCAAGATCATAGGCCTCGTCATCCGCCACGCCTTCGCCGCGCGGCGAGGTATCGGGGAAGACCAGCGCAATCCCCGCCTCCGCCGCCCAAGCCTGCGCGCCGGCTTTTACCATGGCATTTTCATGGGTGCAGGTCAGGCCGGAGAGATACCAAAGCACCGGCACCGGCCCTTCTTTGGCAGCGGGCGGCATATAGATCGCAAAGGTCATCTCGCAATTACAGGCCTCGGAGGCATGGCTATAAACGCCCTGCGTGCCGCCAAAGGCCGCGTTTTCGGAAAGGGTTTTCATCAAAATTCCACCACTGCGCGGATGGATTTGCCCGCATGCATCAAGTCAAACCCCTTGTTGATCTCCTCCAGCGTCAGCTTATGGGTGATCATCGGGTCAATCTCGATTTTGCCTTCCATATACCAGTCCACAATCTTGGGAACGTCCGTCCGCCCGCGCGCGCCGCCAAAGGCCGTGCCGCGCCAGCTGCGGCCCGTGACCAACTGAAAAGGCCGCGTGGAAATCTCGGCCCCCGCTGCGGCCACGCCGATGATGATGCTTTCGCCCCAGCCCTTATGGGCGCTTTCAAGCGCTGTGCGCATCACGTCGGTATTGCCCGTAGCGTCAAAGGTATAATCCGCGCCGCCGCCGGTTAGCTCCACCAGATGCCCCACCAGATCTCCACTGATTTTTGAGGGGTTCACAAAATCGGTCATGCCAAAATGCGTGGCCATCGCGGCCTTGTCGTCATTCAAATCCACGCCCACAATCTGGTCTGCCCCCGCCAGCCGCAGCCCTTGCACCACGTTCAGGCCAATGCCGCCAAGGCCAAACACAATCGCGGTGCTGCCGATCTCGGCCTTGGCGGTATTGATCACCGCGCCGATGCCCGTGGTCACCCCGCAGCCGATATAGCAAACCTTGTCAAACGGCGCGTCTTTGCGGATTTTGGCCAAGGCGATTTCGGGCAGCACCGTGTGGTTGGCAAAGGTCGAGCAGCCCATGTAATGCAGGATTGGCGTGCCGTCGAGCAGGCTGAAGCGGCTGGTGCCGTCGGGCATTAGGCCTTGCCCTTGGGTGCTGCGGATGCTTTGGCAGAGGTTGGTTTTGGGGTTGAGGCAATACTCGCACTCCCGGCATTCCGGGGTATAAAGCGGGATCACATGATCGCCGGGCTTCAGGCTGGTAACGCCCGCGCCGACCTCCAGCACCACGCCCGCGCCCTCATGGCCGAGAATGGCGGGAAACAGCCCTTCAGGGTCCGCGCCAGACCTCGTGAATTCGTCGGTATGGCAAATGCCGGTGGCCTTGATCTCGACCAAAACCTCGCCCGCTTTCGGGCCTTCCAGATTAACCTCGACAATCTCCAGCGGTTGGCCCGCTTTGAATGCTACGGCGGCTCGTGTGCGCATATTTATTCCTCCTGATGGTTTTGCAAGAGCATTGGGCAAAACCACCCGAATTGCAAATCCTAATACGCCCGTAGGGTGGGATTTTATCCCACCAATCGCCCACGCCACCCTCCGCCTAACGCAGCTCTCGTGCGATCAACTGCGCTGCGCAATCTGCCGCAGCTTTTTGCGCCAAAAGCGTGGTTAGGCGGGGGCCGTCCTCGACCGCCGCTTCGATTTTGCTTAGGTTGGGGTGGGTGCCGGTGCAGCTGCCTGAAGCCAGAACCGCCCCGGTGGATATCTCCACAAGGTTCATTTGCGCCGTCACAACAATGCGAAATGATTCGTCGAGCAAGCCCAGATTGCGCCCCGTGCTATCGGCGTAATATTCCAGCGCGACCACATCAACCACAACGCCGCTCAGCCCGCGCAACTGCGCCAGCTCTGCCA
>WFUK01000106.1 GCA_015485015.1 Paracoccaceae bacterium
GGATAATGGATATGTCTATGGATGGTTCGCCGATCATTGATAAAACCCATATCGGCGGCCTCTATTTCAACGGCGGCTGGTGCTATGGCGGATTTAAGGCCATTCCGGCCTCGGGCAGCGCTTATGCCCAGCTTCTGGCCACGGGCGCGGTGCCGGATTATGCCAGCGCCTATCGCCTTAGCCGCTTTGAAACCGGTCATTTGATCAACGAAGAGGGCACCGGCGCGCGCCCCGGATTGCATTGATATGCGGATAACCTGCCCCCATTGCGGCGAGCGCGACAGCCGCGAGTTCAAATATTCCGGCGAGGCCAAATCCGCCAGCGGCAGCGATTTTGCCGCCACTTACCTCCGCGATAATCCCGCAGGCGCGCATCAGGAATTATGGCAGCATTTACTGGGCTGCCGCGCATGGCTTATGGTCGAGCGCGATACCACCAGCCATGCGGTGCTATCGGTAAAGGAGGCGGGTTCATGAGCCGGCTCGCAAATGGCGGCATCATAGATCGTTCCCGCTCGATCCCGTTCAGCTTTGACGGCAAATCCTACTGCGCCCATCCGGGAGATACCGTGGCCTCGGCCTTGCTCGCCCATGATATCCGCCTGATGGGGCGCAGCTTCAAATACCATCGCCCGCGTGGCGTGCTGACGGCGGGATCAGAGGAGCCAAACGCCCTGATCGAGATCGGCAGCGGCGCGCACCGTCTGCCCAATACCCGCGCCACCACGCAGGAGGTTTTTGCCGGGCTGGAAGCCCATAGCCAAAACCGCTGGCCGAGCCTTGGCTTTGATATCAAACAAGCGCTGGATCTGGCGCATCCCTTTCTTGGCGCGGGGTTTTATTACAAAACATTTATGTGGCCCAAAGGCGCGTGGCATCACCTGTGGGAGCCGATCATCCGCCGCGCGGCGGGGCTGGGGCGGCTCTCGGGCCAGCCTGATCCGGCGATCTATGACAAGGCGTGGAAGCATTGTGATCTGCTGGTGATCGGCGCGGGACCAGCGGGGCTGATGGCCGCGCTGACAGCGGGGCGCAGCGGCGCGCGGGTGGTGCTGGCGGATGAGGATTTTGTGCTGGGCGGGCGCTTGCAGGGCGATGGTTCCGATCTGCGCCCGTGGGTGCGCGAGGTGGTGGCCGAGCTGGCCAGCCTGCCCAACGTGGCCCTGATGAAACGCACCACCATTACCGGCGCTTATGATGGCGGCACTTACGGCGCGCTGGAGCGGGTGGCGGACCACCTGCCCGATGCCCAAGGCGCACCACAGCAGATCTTCTGGCGCATCATCGCCAAGCACGCCATTCTGGCCGGCGGTGCCCATGAGCGCCCGATGGTTTTCCCCAATAATGATCGCCCGGGCATCATGCTGGCCAGCGCCCTGCGCAGCTATCTGCATCGATACGCAGCGCTGCCCGCCAAGCGCTGGGTGGTGTTTGCCACCGATGCGGGCGGCGCGCGCACCGCCCATGATCTGGTGCGGGCAGGAGCCGAGGTGACGCTGGTGGAGCCACATACAGAGGCCAAACCGCAGACCGCATTTCGCCATTTAACCGGCGCGCAGGTGATCAATACCAAGGGGAATCTGGGGCTGAAATCGGTGCAAATCCGGCTGCAAAACGGCGAGGAAACATGGATCGAGGCCGAAGGGCTGGCGATGGCGGGGGGCTGGAACCCAAGCGTGCATTTAAGCTGCCATATGGGGGCCAAGCCCGCATGGCGCGCCGATATTGCCGCCTTTGTGCCACGGGAAAATGCGGTGCCAAATCTGCTGGCAGCGGGCGCGGCCAACGGGGCGTTTTCCACCCATGCCGCGTTGCAAAGCGGGGCAGAGGCCGCAACCAAGGCGCTGGGCTGCGCCCCTGCCGAACGCCCCGAGGCCGAAGATGGCCCCCACGAAATCAAACCCTTTTGGCGGGTCGAGGCCAAGGGCCGCGCATGGCTGGATTTCCAGAATGACGTGACGGTAAAAGATATCGAGCAGGCCCACGGCGAAAACATGCAATCGGTCGAACATATGAAGCGCTACACCACCTTGGGCATGGCGACGGACCAAGGCAAAACCGCCAATATCGGCGCGCTGGCGGTGATGGCGGCGCTAACCGGCCAAGGCATAGCCGAAACCGGCACTACCATGTTTCGTCCGCCTTATACCCCCGTGCAGATGGGCGCGCTGGGCGGCC
>WFUK01000107.1 GCA_015485015.1 Paracoccaceae bacterium
AAAAGTGCCGAGGCGGAGGCACCCCTTGTTAGCGCCGCTCCGGCTTCAGCCCCGCTGGTCGCGCCTGCAATCGATGCTGATTCCCCTGACGGGCTGATCCTGCCCGAAATTGGCAGTCAGGAGGCGGGGATCCTTGCGCAAAATTCCGGCGCCGGTTTTTTGGGCGGCGGCCAGCCCCTGAGCCTTGCACAAATATTACCCCCGGGAGACGCGCCTCGGCCAGACCAGATCGCGCCGAGCTTTGATCTGGTGCGGGTGGCGCGCGATGGCAGCGCCGTCATTGCCGGACGGGCCGAGCCGGGGGCGCAGGTGCAGATATTTTCGGGCGGTCTGCCGGTGGGGGAAGCGCAGGCCAGTGCGCGCGGCGAATTTGTGATTTTCCTGGATAATCCGGAGCTGGACAGCGCCGATATCATCATCCCCGAGCGCCCCGCCGAGGTGGATGTGGTTTTCTCGCAAGAGGATATCGTGATCCTGCCGCCCCAGCCCAATTCCCCCGAGAGCGCGGCGATTGTGGTGCGGCGCACGCCCGATGCGGTGCAGATATTGCAGCCCGCCGGGCCGTCTATTCCCGATCAGATCAGCCTTGATCTGGTTACTTATAGCCAAAGCGGTGCCGTGGTGCTGGCGGGGCGCGGGCAGCCCGGGGCGGCGGCGCGGATATATGCCAACGGGCGGTTTTCCGGCGAGGCTATCATCGCCTCCGGTGGTGATTGGCGGCTGGAGGTCGAGGATATTGCCGAGGGGCGGTATATATTGCGGGTCGATGAGGTCGGCGCTGAAGGCGCGGTTTTGAGCCGCACGGAATCGCCGTTTCAGCGGGAATTTCCGGCCTCGGATATGCCGGAGAGCTTTTCGCAGGGGGCCAAAATCATCGTGCAGCCGGGCAATACCCTGTGGCTGATGGCAGCCGAGGCTTATGGCAATGGCGATGCCTATACCCAGATATTTTCAGCCAATGCCGAGGCCATTCGCGACCCTGATTTGATCTATCCCGGCCAGATTATCTCCATCCCCAAGGCCGAGGAATAATCCCGCGCCCTCTGGTGCTTTGCTCGTTGAGCCTCTATCTGTAGCAGATAGGAAAATCAGGGGAAGACATGGCGCAGGAATTTGACGAAGAGGCCTATAGCGGCTGGAAAACCATCAAACGCGTTTCGCCTTATCTATGGCCAAAAAATCGCATTGGCCTGCGGGTGCGGGTGGTATTGGCGATGGCGGCTTTGGTCGTGGCCAAGGTGGCCACGGTGCTGACGCCGTTTTTCTATATGAAGGCGGTAGACATGCTGGCCCCCGAGGGGGCGGCCAATGATGCGGGCTGGCTGGTGGGCATTTCCACCGTCGGGCTGGTGATCGGCTACGGGCTTATGCGCTTGGCGGGGGTGGGGTTTAACCAGCTGCGCGATGCGCTATTTGCGAGGGTGGCGCAGCGGGCGCTTCGGGTGCTGGCGCGCGAAACCTTTGAGCATATTCATGCGCTTAGCCTGCGCTACCACCTCCAGCGCAAAACCGGCGGCCTAAGCCGGATCATCGAGCGCGGGGTGAAAGGCGTTGAATTCCTGCTGCGCTTTATGCTGTTTTCGATCGGGCCGCTTATCCTTGAGCTTTTCCTGGTCGGGATCGTGCTGGTTACGGTATTTGACATCCGCTATCTGGGGGTCGTATCGGTTACGATCTTTCTATATGTGGTATTCACCTTCAAGGTGACCGAATGGCGGGTGGCGATCCGGCGGCAGCAAAACAAGGCCGATACCGACGCCAACCAGAATGCCATTGATAGCCTGCTGAATTTCGAGACGGTAAAATATTTCAGCGCCGAAAAACGCGAGGCGGCGCGCTATGATGTGTCTATGCGCTCTTATGAAGCGGCGGCGATCAAGACCAATTATACGCTTGGATTTCTGAATTTTGGCCAATCGGCGCTGATCACCACGGGCTTGGTGATTGTGATGATCATGGCCGCGATCGGGGTGCAGGATGGCACGCTGACGGTTGGGGAATTTGTCGGGGTAAATACCTATATGATCCAGCTGGTAATGCCGCTGAATTTTCTCGGCACGGTGTATCGCGAGATTCGGCAGGCTTTGGTGGATATGGGCGAGATGTTCTCTCTGCTTGGCCAGCCGCCCGAAATTCAGGATAAACCCGGCGCGCCGGACCTGAAAGTCTCGGGGGGGGAGGTCTGGTTCAAGGCGGTTGATTTTTCCTATGAGGAAAACCGGCAGATATTGCACGGGTTGGATCTGCGGATAAAACCGGGGGAAACCGTGGCCGTGGTCGGGCCGTCCGGCTCGGGGAAATCCACTATCGGGCGGCTGCTATTCCGGTTTTATGATATCGAAACGGGGGCGCTATTGATTGACGGGCAGGATGTGCGCGATATCACCCAATCCAGCCTGCGGGCGCAGATCGGGGTGGTGCCACAGGATACCGTGCTGTTTAATGATACCGTGGGCTATAACATCGCCTATGGCAAAGAGGGCGCAAGCCAGGCGGAGGTGATCAAGGCCGCCAAAGCCGCGCAGATCCATGAATTCATCACCAGCCTGCCCGAGGGCTATGATACCCCCGTGGGCGAGCGCGGGCTGAAGCTTTCAGGGGGAGAAAAACAGCGGGTGGGCATTGCCCGCACCTTGCTGAAAAACCCGCCGATCCTGCTGCTGGACGAAGCCACCTCGGCGCTGGATAGCGAAACCGAGCAGGGGATATTGGAAAGCCTGCGCGCCATGGGGCAGGGCCGCAGCGTCATTACCATCGCGCACCGGCTTTCAACCGTGGTCGATGCCGATAAAATTGTGGTGTTGGAAAAGGGCCATGTGGTCGAGCAGGGCACCCATGCGGATCTGCTGGAGAAGGATGGCCGATACGCCGCCATGTGGCAGCGCCAGCGCTCGGATATGGCCGAGGCTTAGGCGGGGTTTTAAGATGTGGCCTCGCCGATCAGCTCTTCCATAAACTGGCTGATAAGCTGGGCGCGGCTATTGGCACCGGCTTTGCGGAATATCGCGTTTACCTGCGCTTTGACCGTGCCGATGCTTTTGCCGCGTAGCTCGGCGATTTCGGTATTGGAGAGGCCTTTGAGGATAAACAAAGCGACTTCGCGCTCGGACGGCGTTAGGCCCCATTCCTGAAAGCTGTGCTGCATAAGCTCGTGAAAAGCCTGACGGGCGACCAGCATTTGCCGATCCATATCACGCTTTTGCCGCGTTAGATTGCGAAAGGCGATAAAGCCGAGGAAAGAGCCGAGCAGCAAGGCGATAATGGTGACGATTTGCACCGCCTCATGAAATTCCCAGCTCATCGGCTCTTTGCGAAAACCAAAAATATCGGCGGCCAGATCAAAGATGAAAAAAAGCGAGAAGAGGAGCTGTAAAACCACAATACTGCCGAGGATTAATTTGTCGGTCCGGTGTTTGATATGCGGTTTCATCTATATCTCTTTATGGTCGTAATAAATTGGATCGTTTCGCCCTAGAATAAGGGCGAAACGCTTGATTTGGAAGGGAGGGTCTTAGTTGCCGCCCATGCCGCCACCCATGCCACCGGCCGAGCCACCCATGTCGCCGGCTGCATCACCCATGTCGCCGCCCATGTCGCCGGCTGCATCACCCATGCCTTCACCCATGTTGCCAGCTTCGCCGCCCATGTTACCCATTTCGCCCTGCATTTGCTGCATCGCTTCGCGGCCTTGCGCCATGGAGCCGTCATGCTCACGCATGATGTTGCGCATAACTTCGCCCGTATTGGCGTTCATCACGATTTCGCGCATGCTGTCAGCGCCATAAGCCATGATTTTTGCACGGCCCAGCATTGTGCCGCGAATTTCGATAAAGGTGAAGCCTTGGGCTTTCAGCGCTTCAACAATGGCTTGAACTTCAGGGATCTGCGCCATGCGCTCGTTTACAATAGATACCATGGCTTCGGACGGGTTTACCGGTGCGGTCTGGGCGTAAGCAAAGCTTGTGCTCATCAGGGTTGCAGTCAGGCCGGCTACGATCAAGGAATTCAGTTTCATGTTATTTCTCCAGTTATGTTTCGCAGATCAGGATGACTGCGATTGAGATGAATAAAACCGTATTGGCCCTGAATAGATATAAGGCTGGAGGTCTAGTGGCTTTTTTTAACCCTGAGCTTATAGATATTATTATTCGAATATATGGTAATATATTGATATTCAACGATATATGTGAGGTGTGAACGTAAAGTTAACGGCGAAGAAAATTTGATTCAAAATGTGGCTCAAATCGGGGTCTAGATCAGAAGTTTAGGCGAATATACCCACGGGAAGGCGCAAAATCCAGCTAGCGAAGCGCCGCAGCCAGCAGGGATTTGGTGTATTCGGTTTGCGGCGAATCAAATATCTGCTCTACCGAACCCTGCTCGATCACATCACCGGATTTCATAACCAGAACCTTATGGCTCAGCGCCTGCACTACGCGCAGATCATGGCTGATAAACAGGTAAGAAAGCCCGAGCCGCTGCTGCAAATCCCGCAGCAGGTCGATGATCTGGAGCTGCACCGTCATATCCAGCGCCGAGGTCGGCTCGTCCAGCACTAAAAGCTTGGGTTTTAGAATCAGCGCGCGGGCAATGGCAATGCGTTGGCGCTGCCCGCCGGAAAATTCATGCGGGTAGCGGGATTTCATCTCCGCCTCCAGCCCGACCTGACGCAAAACCGCATCCACCAGGCTTTGCCGATCGCCCTCATAGCCGTGAATGGTCAGCCCTTCGGAGATAATTTCGTCAATATTCATGCGCGGCGAGAGCGAGCCGAAAGGATCTTGGAATACAATCTGGATATGTTTGCGCAGCGGCCGCATGGCGGCGTTATTCAGCCCGTCAATTCGCGCGCCGTTCAGGCTGATCTCGCCGGAAGACTGGATCAGCCGCAGCAAGGCCAGCGCCACCGTGGTTTTGCCCGAGCCGCTTTCGCCGACAATGCCAAGGGTTTCGCCCTTATGCAGGCTAAAATCCACCTTGTTTACGGCTTTGATATGGCCGACGGTCCTTCGCAATATCCCGCGCTGCACCGGAAACCAGATTTTCAGCGCCTTGGCCGATAAAAGCTCGGCCGCACCTTTAGGCACCGGCGCTGGCTGGCCCGATGGCACCGCCTGCATCAGCTTTTTGGTATAGGCATGGGCGGGGGCGGCAAAAATCGCGGCGGTTTCGCCTGCCTCCACCACCTCGCCCTCTTGCATCACATAGGTGCGCTTGGCGATATGGCGCACAATGCCCAGATCATGGGTGATAAACAGGATCGCCAGCCCTTCCTCGCGCTGCAAATCGGCCAATAGCTGCAAGATCTGGGCCTGGATGGTAACATCGAGCGCGGTGGTTGGCTCATCGGCGATCAAGAGCTTGGGGCGGTTGGCCAGCGCCATCGCGATCATCACCCGCTGGCGCTGCCCGCCGGAAAGCTGGTGCGGATAAGATTGCAGGCGGCTTTCGGCATCGGCAATTCCGACCTTTTCGAGCAGCTCCAAGATCCGCTTTTTCTCATCGGCGCGGCTCATCGGGTAATGCAGCGAGATCGCCTCGCGCATCTGCTTCTCAATGGTGTGCAGCGGGTTGAGCGAGGTCATAGGCTCTTGAAAGATAAAGGATATTTCATTGCCGCGAATTTTGCGCAGGGCTTTATGGGGGGCGCCGATCAGCTCCTCGCCGTCAAAGATCACCGAGCCGGAAATCGCGGCGCTATCGGGCAGCAAAGACACGGTCGAAAGCGCGGTCACGGATTTGCCGGAGCCGCTTTCCCCGACAATCGCCACGGTTTCGCCGGCTTGGATGGTCAGATCCACATCGCGCACCGCAGGCTGATCGCCAAAGCCGACATTCAGCCGCTTTATGCTCAAAATCGGCGCGCTCATAGGAATACCTTACGC
>WFUK01000108.1 GCA_015485015.1 Paracoccaceae bacterium
CTTTTAGCGGCTTTGCCTCGGGCGTTTCGACCCTGATGGAAAACGAGCAGCAGCTTGGCGCGGCGATCGTGGACCTTGGCGGCGGCTCCACGGCTATTTCGGTTTTTATGCGCAAACACATGATTTATGGCGATGCCGTGCGCTTGGGTGGCGACCATATTACCAACGATATTTGCCAAGGGCTGCACCTGAGCTATGACGACGCCGAGCGCATCAAAACCCTGCATGGCGGGGTGCTGGCCACGGGCTCGGATAGCCGCGTGGACATCGAGGTGCCAAACCCCATGGCGCAATGGGAAAATGACCGCCGCACGGTGACGCGCTCGGAGTTGATCGGGGTGATGCGGCCACGGGTCGAGGAAATGCTGGAAGAAGTGCGCGAACGGCTGGATGCGGCCGGATTTTACGGACTGCCCTCGCAGCAAATGGTGCTAACCGGCGGCTCCAGCCAGATCCCCGGCATCAAGGATTTGGCAGAGCAGATTTTGGGCGGGCAGGTGCGAGTTGGCGCGCCTTTGCGCGTGCTTGGTTTGCCGCAAGCCTATGCCGGAGAGGCGTTTTCGGCGGCGGTCGGGCTGGCGCTGCATGCCAGCCATCCGATGGATGAATGCTGGGATTTTGAAATGCCGGTTGACCGGATCGGCACGCGGCGGATCAAGGCGGCGATGCGGTGGTTTAGCCAGAACTGGTAGGCGATGGGCGGGGTAAGAATGCGCGGATGAATGACGGAGGTAGAGGTCGGGGTGGTGATCTCGGGTGGAAGATGGCCGAAGAATAACGAGTGAGCCGAACTTTAGCGGTTCCATAAGAGGAAATTCGCCTATATAGTGGCAGACACAGTATATTGTGGCCAATTTGTGAAAAATACGTGACGGACTCTCGGGTTTGAGCTAGCATAACGAATCAGCAGATCAGGCAAAAAGGCCTCATAATCGAGGCGGGGCAATGAGCATAGGCGGACAGAACATGGCTTTGAACAGTATTCGGTTACCGGAAAAAAATGACCTGAAACCACGGATCACCGTTTTCGGGGTCGGCGGCGCGGGTGGTAACGCGGTCAATAACATGATCAGCAAAAATCTGGATGGTGCGGAATTTGTTGTGGCAAATACCGATGCCCAGGCCTTGTCCGAATCCCAAGCCCCGAAGAAAATCCAGCTTGGAGAGCGCATCACCGAAGGGCTGGGCGCTGGTGCAAAACCCGAAGTGGGAAATGCAGCGGCGACCGAAAGCATCGATTCGATTATCGATCACCTGTCCGGCGCGCATATGTGCTTTATCACCGCTGGCATGGGCGGCGGCACCGGCACGGGGGCTGCGCCGGTGATTGCCAATGCAGCGCGCGAATTGGGCGTTTTGACCGTGGGTGTGGTCACCAAGCCGTTTCAGTTTGAAGGCTCGCGCCGCATGAAGCAGGCCGAAGCAGGGGTGGAGGAATTGCAAAAGGTGGTCGATACCCTGATCATCATTCCCAACCAGAATCTTTTCCGCCTTGCCAATGAAAACACCACCTTCACCGATGCTTTCTCCATGGCGGATGATGTGCTTTATCAAGGGGTTAAGGGTGTGACCGATCTTATGGTCCGCCCCGGCATTATCAACCTGGATTTCGCCGATGTGCGCTCTGTGATGGATGAAATGGGCAAGGCGATGATGGGCACGGGCGAGGCTTCGGGCGATGATCGCGCCAAGAAAGCCGCCGAACTGGCGATTGCCAATCCGCTGCTTGACGAGATTTCACTAAAATCCGCCAAAGGCGTGCTGATTAATATCACCGGCGCTTCTGATATGACCCTGTTTGAGCTGGACGAAGCCGCAAATCGCATCCGCGAAGAGGTCGATCCTGACGCGCATATCATCGTCGGCTCTACGCTCGATCCGAAGCTGGACGGCTTGCGGGTATCGGTGGTGGCTACCGGTATTGATGTCGGCGAGGGCGAGGTTTCTGCGCCGGTTTCGCGCCGCACCATGCGCGAGCCGCTAAAGCTGCAACCCGAACAGCAAGAGCTGCCAGAGGCGATCGTGGAACCTGTCGAGGAAGAAGCGCAGCCAAGCTTTATTGACCAGCAAGTGGCGATGGAAGAAGAAGCTGCGCCCGAAATGGTCGCGCCTGAAACGCCCGAGATTGAGGCACCCGAGGTCGAGGCTCCGGTCGAGGTTGCGCCCATGTCTGATGCGGCCATGCGCCTGAAGGCGGCGGTTTCGCATATCCCCGAACCGGAAGTGGAGCCCGAAGTTACGGCGCCTGTGACGCCGGAAGCCGAAAAGCATTCTCGCTTTGCGATCAATAATTTGATCAACCGGATGACCGGCCACGCCCGCGAAGAGAGCCCGACCGCAGCCCGGGTTCAGCCCAGCATGCGCACGCTTTCCCATAGCGAGCCGGTGCAGGATGCGGACCGCGAAGAGCAGGACAGGGTGGATATTCCGGCCTTTTTGCGCCGTCAGGCCAACTAGAAGTTTCCTCCGAGACTATGGGCATTTGCTTGGCAAATGCCCATTTTTTGTGCGAAATCCCGCCGATCACCATGATACATTCCGACATAAAGAGTGACCGTTTGCGGCCGCTCTGATAGTTTCGCATTGCAACAAAATATTCTATATTAAGAAGCAACAAATATAGAAGCAGACATTTACAGGCGATAATTGTGCAGCGAACCTTTAGAAAAGCAATCAATATTGTTGGCACCGGATTGCACTCCGGCCGGCCTGCGCGCCTGCGTTTGAAGCCGGCTGTGGCCAATATGGGCATCTGGTTTTGCCGGACAGATATTCACGGCCAAGACAATATGGTCCCCGCGCTGTGGGATATGGTAAATGACACCCGCCTTTCCACCGGCATCAGCAATGAAGCCGGAACCCGCGTCTCTACGATCGAGCATTTGATGGCGGCGCTTGCGGGCTGCGGTGTGCATAATGCCATTATCGAGATCGACGGCCCCGAAGTGCCTATTATGGATGGCAGCTCGGTTCGCTTTGTGACGGCGATTCAGGCTGTGGGTCTGGTTGAGCAAGGGCAGGCCGTATCTGTGCTTGAAATACACAAAACCATTCGGGTGGAAAAGGGTGACGCATTTGCCGAAATCTCGCCGCTGGATCGTTTTGAAATCGATTTCACCATTGATTTTCCAGATACGGTTGTGGGTCGGCAATCGGTGGATATGGATATGCGGAACGGTAATTTTTTCCACGATCTTGCCAATTGCCGCACGTTTTGCAAGGCCGAGGATGTGGATATGATGCAGGCTGCGGGCCTGGCGCTTGGCGGATCATTGGAAAATGCCTTGGTGATTGAGGGCGATCACTACCAAAATGCCGATGGTCCACGGCGAAATGACGAATGTGTGCGCCATAAAATGCTTGATGCTTTGGGGGATCTATTCTTGTCCGGCGCGCCGATATTGGGCCGTTATCGCGGCTATAAATCCGGCCATGCCCTAACCAACCAATTGTTACGCAAGGTGTTTTCCGATCCCGAGGCCGCCACCCTGCGCTTGGCCAAAGCCTCTGAGCTGCCCTATCTTCCCGGCCCGGACCTGCGAAATTTCGCTATGTTGCGGGCTGGCTGAGGCTTGGGTCGTAAAAAGCCGTTTTTTCCGCCACGGTTCTATGCTAGCAACGGTTAAGCATTTCCATTCCACACGGAATCACATGCTGGCCTATTGGCCATTGGTGCGCGGGAATGGCATAGTGAACAGCGATTGTTGAGGGTAAATATGGGTCATCAAGTCTGGGTAAAGCGCGCGTTGATGTTGGCATTGGTCGTTACGGTTTCGGCCTGCGGGCGCAGCAATCGGCAAGCAACGGTCGAAGATAGCACCAGCCCGCAGCAAATCATGGTTTTGGCCAATGCAGAAGTCGAACGCGGCAGATTTGCTCGCGCTGGCGACCTGTATCTCGAAGTCGAGCGGCTTTATCCCTATACTGTCGAGGCTGAAAACGCGGTTATTCAGGCGGCCAAGGCCTATCAGGCTGGCAAAAAACGCCTCGAAAGCCGGGCCGCTGCGCAGCGCTACATTGATTTTTATCCAGCAGGCGAATTTGCGGCGCTGGCGCATTATCTCGTTGCCCTCAGCTATTATGACCAGATCGTCGATATCGGCCGCGATCAAAGCAACACATTCGAGGCGCTGCAAGCGCTGCGGATCGTGCTGGAGCGTTTTCCAAACACAGAATATGCCGCATTGGCGGAGCCAAAATTCACCACCGCGCTAAATCAGCTGGCGGGCAAGGAAATGGATGTGGGCCGCTATTATCTGAAGCGGGACCAGTTCGCCGCTGCTATTGGTCGGTTCGAGGCGGTTTTGAATGAATATGGCGAAACCCCGCACCGCCCCGAAGCCTATCACCGCCTGATCGAAGCCTACCTGTCTCTGGGCCTTCTGGCCGAGGCCGGGCAAGCTGGCGCACGTTTGGCAGCAGAATACCCTGATAGCAGCTGGAACGCGGCAGCCCAATCTTTGCTGACCACCGGTCGCTAGGCTGTTTTATCGGGGGTTCAGCGACGGTTTCGCAGATAAGCAGGCGGGATAAATGCTGGTAAGCCTTTCCATAAAAGACATGCTGCTCATCGAGCGCGTAGAGCTTGGCTTCAGGGCCGGGCTTAACGTGCTGACAGGGGAAACCGGCGCGGGGAAATCCATTTTGCTCGATTCGCTGGGCTTTGTGCTGGGTCGCCGGGGGCGGGCGGGCATGGTGCGCCAAGGGGCGGATATGGCCGAGGTCATCGCGGTTTTCGAGCTACCGATGGATCATGCGGTTGCCGGTATTCTCGATGAAGCCGGATTGCCGTTTGATGGCCAGCTTATCCTGCGGCGGCTGAATTATCCCGATGGTCGCAAGCGCGGCTTTGTGAATGATCGCGCCTGCTCAACCGAGGTTTTGAACGCGCTCGGGGTGGCATTGGTCGAGGTCCATGGCCAACAAGATGATCGCGGCTTGCTGGATGCCAAGGCCCATCGGGCCTTGCTGGATAGCTATGCCGGAAATGAAGCCATGCTGGCGCGGGTTGCCAAGGCATGGCGGGCGCTGTCCCTTGCGGAAAAAGCGTTGCAAGCGGCGCGGGATGAGATTTCCGCTGCCAAAGAAGACGCCGAATATCTGGAGCATGCGGTGCAGGAACTGGCGGCTTTGGCCCCGCAAGCGGGCGAGGATGAAAGCCTCGATAAGCAGCGCCGGCATATGCAAGCCGCAGATCGGGTGCGCGAGGATGTCAGCAAAGCCGCCACCGCGCAAAGCACCGCCGAAAGCCAGCTGCATGATGCCCTGCGCTGGCTGCAAGACGCCGCCGAAACGCCCGATTTAGGGCTGGATGCGCCGCTCGATGCCATGTCCCGGGTGCTGATTGAACTGGAGGAGGTGCAGCAAGGGGTAGAGGCGGCGCTGGTGCGGCTGGATATTAACCCATACGAGCTGGAGCAGGTCGAGGAACGCCTGTTTGCCCTGCGCGCCATGGCCCGCAAGCATAATGTCCTGCCCGACGAGCTTCCGGCGCTGCTGGCCGAGCTGCAAGGCCGGATGCAGGGTATTTCCGAAGGGGATAGTCGGATCGCCGAGCTTTCCGAGCAGCGTGAGCGGGCGCGTGGCGTCTATAATGCAGCGGCAGACACGCTGCATCAGAACCGCATAAAATTTGCCAAAAGGCTGGATAAAGCCATGCATGCGGAACTCGCCCCGCTGAAAATGGAAAACGCGATTTTCGAAACCGTGGTGGTGCCTGCCCCGCCTCGGGCTTCGGGGGTTGACGAGGTCAGCTTTCGGGTTTCCACCAATCCCGGCGCGCCTGCAGGCGATATCGGCAAAATCGCCTCGGGCGGCGAGCTTTCGCGGTTTTTGCTGGCGCTCAAAGTGTGCCTCACCACCCGCAGCGCGGGGCTGACGATGATTTTTGACGAAATTGACCGCGGGGTTGGCGGGGCCACGGCGGATGCGGTTGGGCGTCGGTTGGCGGCGGTGGCGCTTGATGCGCAGGTGCTGGTAGTGACCCATTCCCCGCAGGTCGCCGCGATGGGGCAAGGGCATTATGTGGTCTCAAAATCGGTGAAGCATGGCCAGACCCGCACCGATGTTTCCGAGCTATCCCCGCCCGAGCGGCTAAATGAAATCGCGCGGATGCTGGCGGGGGATGTGGTATCAGATGCCGCCCGCGCCGCCGCAAGCGAGCTGTTAAAAAACGCCGCCACCAGCTAAATCGGCGCGCAGGCCGCCTTTAGCCAAGCCCGCGTTTTCGCAGATACTTTAGCGCCAATTTTCGCCAGCACTTCGGCATGATAACCATTCAGCCAATCGCGCTCGGGTTGGCTTAGCCGCGCAGGGTCAATCAGGCGGCGGTCAATCGGCACCCATGTCAGGGTTTCAAAACCGCGCATTTTATCCTCGCCGCCCATATCGCGCGCAGGCCTGACCACAAACAGGTTTTCGATGCGAATCCCCCATTCTCCCTCGCGATAATAGCCCGGCTCGTTGGAAAGGATCATGCCGGTTTGCAGCGCCACATCGCTGACCCTCGATATCCGCGCCGGCCCTTCATGCACGCTGAGATAAGCCCCGACCCCGTGCCCGGTGCCATGCTTGTAATCCAGCCCCTCGGCCCAAAGCGGCGCGCGGGCGAGGGTGTCTATATGGCTGCCGGCAATACCATCGGGAAAGCGCAGCATCGAGAGCGCCAGCATGCCTTTCAGCACCAGCGTGAAGCAGCGGATCATCTCGCTGTCCGGTGTGCCGATGATCACGGTGCGGGTGATATCGGTGGTGCCATCCAGATACTGCCCGCCGCTATCGACCAAAAGCAGCGTGTTGTTTTCAATGGTCCGATTGCTGGTTTCATCGACGCGGTAATGGATAATCGCCCCGTTTGGCCCGCTGCCGCAGATGGTATCAAAGGAAATATCGGTCAGCGCATTGGATTGCCCGCGAAAGCTTTCGAGCTTTTTCACCACATCGATTTCGGTAAGGCCATCCAGCCCCTGATCGACCCATGCCAGAAATTCGCACATGGCGGCGGCATCGCGCAGATGGGCTTGGCGAGAGCCATTCAGCTCGGCTTCATTTTTGCAGGCTTTCGGCAGGATGCAGGGATCGGGAAACCACGCAAAATCCGAGAGCTGCTGCGAGATCCAGATCGGGGCCGTGGCGCGGTCCACGCCGACCTTGCCCTCCAGCGCCTTGAGCGCCGCTGCGAAATCTTCAACGATGGTGACGTCGGGTCCAAGATGGGCTTCCAGCGCGGCAGAGGATTTCGCGGGGTTGGTGATCAGCACCACCCGCGCATCGGCGTGCAAAATGGCGAAGGCCAACGGCACGGGGGTATTTGCGATGTCTGAGCCGCGAATATTAAGCAACCAGGCGATCGAATCCGGCAGGGTGAGTATGGTGGCCGATAGCCCCGCGTCCTGCAACTTTCCAGCCAGCGCCTTGCGCTTCTCTTCGCTGGTTTGGCCCGCAAATTCCAGCGGGTGCGGGCGGATTTTTTCTGTGGGCGGCTGCGGGCGATCCTGCCAGATTGCATCTACTATATTAGGGCTTTGGCGCAGGGTGATATCCGGCGCGATCGCCGCTTCCAGCTTGGTAATCTCGTCATAGCTATGCAGCATTGGATCATAGCCGACAATGCCCTTGTCCAGATGCTCGGGTAGCCAGCTCGCCAGCTTATCCTCGGGGATGGATTGCGGGGTAAACGCGGCTGTATCGATCTGGTTTTTCACCTGAAGCGTATAGCGCCCATCGACAAAAACTCCCGCAATATCGGGCAGCACTGCGCAATGCCCATCCGAGCCGGTAAAGCCCGTCAACCATGCGAGTCGCTCGTCGCAGGGGGCCACGCTTTCGCCCCGATGGGCATCGGCGCGCGGGATCAAGAAGCCGTGCAAGCCGGCTTGCGCCAGCGCGGCGCGCAGCGATTTCAGCCGTGCGGCTCCGGTTTCGGGGCTGCTCTGGGTTTTGAAGCTTTGAAACATTGAAATATTCCTCACGCGGGGGTTAGTCGGTGTTATTTGCGCCTGTTCGCCCTGTCGGCTAGAGTGAGGCAAGACGTATTCTTTGCATATTAAACCCAGGAGATGCCGAATGGCACGCATATTAGCCGCTTTATTTTTGGTTTTGGGCCTAACCCGAACCTATTTTGACTGGCAATTGTCAAAGCTCAACGAAACCGGTTTCGAATTCCAGCCGATCGGGCAAATCTGGTTTGACTTTGATCGCGGCAGCCTGCTCGGGCTTCAGCCCGGGATCGAGCGCTATCTTTCGCCGGTGATCTGGGAAAATGCGGTCGGACCA
>WFUK01000109.1 GCA_015485015.1 Paracoccaceae bacterium
ACCGGCGCGCCGATGAGGGAAAAGGAGGTGGGGATCATTTCAAGGCTCGCTATTGTTTCTTCTAGATGATCTGAAAATATGGATAGACAGAAGCGCATATTTCGCCCAATATGAACGATATTTTAGCAATATGGATGCAAGAAGTATCAATATGGACGACCTGGACGCCAGAATAATCGCTGCCCTGCGCCATGATGCCCGCGCGCCGCTTTCCACTTTGGCCTCGATAACCGGCGTCACCCGCGCCACTTTGCGCATTCGTATGCAAAAGCTGGAGCAGCGCGGCGATATTCTGGGCTATAAGGTGGTGACCAAGGGCGATCTGGCGGCGCAGCCGGTGCGGGCCTTGATGATGCTGGAAATCGAGGGGCGCGGGACAGAGCGGGTGGTGTCGCGCATCACGGGATTGCCCGAGGTGAGCGCGCTGCATAGCACCAATGGGAAATGGGATCTGGTGATCGAGATCGGCACGCAAACCCTGCTGGAGCTGGATCGGGTTTTGGCCGATATTCGCCGGCTTGACGGGGTGCAAAGCAGCGAGACCAGCATATTGCTGGCCACGCGCAAGGTTGGGAAAGTGTCGGGGTAGGGGGCGGTGTTGGCTGTGGTGGCGGGCTGAAGCCCGCCCTACAGACCCGTAGGGAAATAACCGTAGGGCGGGCTTCAGCCCGCCACCTTTATCAACTTCTTAAAACGGGATTTCATCATCCAGCGGACCCGCAGGCGGCGCGCTTTGCGGGCTGCCCTGATTGCTGCCACCATAGCCGCCTTGCTGGCCACCGCCACCTTGATTGCCACCACCATAGCCACCGCCGCTATCATTGCGCCCGCCAAGCATCACAAGCTTGCTCTCAAAGCCCTGCAAAACGATCTCGGTGGAATAGCGGTCATTGCCGCTTTGATCCTGCCATTTCCGGGTTTGCAATTTGCCTTCCAGATAGACCGAGGAGCCTTTTTTCAGGTATTGCTCACAGACCCGCACCAAGCCCTCGGAGAAAATCGCAACGGTATGCCATTCGGTTTTCTCACGGTTTTCGCCGGTGTTCTTATCGCGCCAGCGCTCGGAGGTGGCGATGCGCAGATTGCAGACCTTGCCGCCATTATTAAAGGTGCGGATTTCGGGATCTGCCCCGAGATTTCCCAATAGAATTACTTTGTTTACACTGCCAGCCACGTTCTTCTCCCTGTTCGAATCTGTTGGTGCATAATAGCCAAGAAAACCCGCCGAGGCCACAAGCATTCAGGCTAACATTTGCCCGAAATTTTTGATACGGTGCATTGAACCAACATCAGAGGCCGGTTTTGAACAAAATATTATTAATGTTAACGGGTTTTTCCATCGGAGCCGGCAGCGTTGTTGCGCAAGAGATAAGTGTGAATAACCTGGTATTTCAAGGCACTAACAGCATTATCGACCATTATAACGAGCGGCCCGCGGCCGAAGGCTCTATGCGCGAAAACCTGAATGCCCTGCGGCACCGGATTTTGGCAGACCCGTTTCCGATACCGGCCGAAATCAATGAAGGCAGCTATTATCAAATGGCGATCCGCATGGCCGAGCGCTATGACATCCCCAAACAGTTGTTTTTCAATCTGGTAACGGCGGAATCCAATTGGGATCCGCTGATCGTTTCGCCGCGTGGCGCAATCGGGCTGGCGCAGCTAATGCCCGGCACCGCCGAGGAGCTGGGGGTGGATCCGTGGGATGCGCTGGATAATCTGGATGGCGGCGCGCGCTATCTCAGCCAGCAATATCAGCGTTTTGGCACATGGGAGCTGGCGCTGGCGGCCTATAATGCGGGGCCGGGGGCGGTGCGGCGTTTTGAGGGTATTCCGCCTTATCCCGAGACGGAAGAATACGTGAAGAAGATATTGGAAGAGTTGGTAATACCGTGATTTTGTGCGGGTCGGGGCGTTGGGATATGAGTATTTTTAGAAGAATGAAGCCTGTTGGCATCGCGCTGTAATCCGATATACTGCCTATGACGGAGGCCATAATGCCCGCATTTTTTACCACAGACCCTATGCCTGCCATGCTGGCCTTGCTCACGGTGGCGCTGATGTTTGTGCTGTTTATCCGCGAAACCTATCCAACCGAGGTGGTGGCGCTTGGCGGCGCGGCCTTTATGCTGGTGGCGGGGGTTTTGCCGGTGGATGATTTTACGGCGGTATTTTCCAATCCCGCGCCGTGGACAGTGGGGGCAATGTTTATCCTGTCCGGCGCTTTGGTGCGCACCGGCGCGCTCAATACGCTGACGGGGCTGGTGACGAAAAACGCAAGCGCGCACCCGAAGCCGGTGCTGCTCGGCTTGGCGGGGTTTACCCTGTTGGCCTCGGCTTTTATGAATAATACGCCCGTGGTGGTGCTGCTGATTCCGGTGATGGTGCAGCTGGCGCGCAGCTTTGGCATTGCGCCCTCCAAGCTCTTGATTCCGCTTTCCTATACCGCGATATTTGGCGGCATGCTGACCCTGATCGGCACCTCGACCAACCTTTTGGTAGACGGCGTGGCGCAGGCGCAGGGGCTTGCGCCATTTGGGTTATTCGAGGTCGCGCCGCTGGCGATTATTCTGGCGGCTTTTGGTATGTCTTACCTTTATCTGCTGGGGCCAAAGCTGCTGCCCGAGCGGCTATCCATGGCGGATATGCTGGTTAACCGGCAAAAAACCAACTTTTTTACCGAGGTGGCTGTGCCCGAAGGCTCCAAGCTGATCGGCCTGCCCGCGCTGGAGGTGGAGCTATTCAAGCGCCCGGGAATGCGGGTGGTGGATGTGCTGCGCGGGGATGAAAGCCTGCGGCGGTCGCTGAAGGCGGTGCGCCTCGCGGCGGGAGATCGGGTGGTGGTGAAAACCGGTATGGACGAGCTGCTGGGCCTGCGCGAAAGCCGCGCGCTGGAGATGGTCGAGCAGATCGGGCAGCAAAAAACCACCACGGTCGAGGCGCTGATCTCGCCGGATTGCCGGATGATCGGGCGGCGGCTGGGCAGCTTGCGGCTGCGGCGGCGATACGGGGTTTATCTGCTGGCGGTGCATCGGCGGAACCAGAATCTGGGGCAGGCGCTGGATGAAATTGTGGTGCGGGTCGGCGATACGCTTTTGCTGGAAGGCGGGGCCGAGGATATAAGGCGGCTGGCGGCGGATATGGAGCTGGTGGATGTCGCCACCCCCGAGGCGCGGCCCTATCGGCGCGGCCATGCGCCGATGGTGATCGGGGCTTTGGCGGCGGTGGTGGGCTTGGCGGCAATTGGCGCGGTGCCGATTTTTGCGGCGGCTTTGGTGGCGGTGGCTTTTGTGCTTTTGGTGCGGGCGATTGATGCGGAGGAGGCTTTTGGCTTTGTTGATGGCCGCCTTCTGGTGCTGATTTTCTCGATGCTGGCGATCGGGGCCGGGCTGGAGCGCTCGGGCGCGGTGCGGATGATTGCGGAATCGCTGGCGCCGCTGCTGGCGCCTTTGCCTGCGCCCTTGTTGATATGGGCGGTGTTTTTAATGACCTCGGTGCTGACCGAACTGGTGAGCAATAATGCGGTGGCGGTGGTGGTTACGCCGGTGGTGATCGGGCTGGCGGGCAGCCTCGGCATAGACCCGCGCCCCTTGGTGATTGCGGTGATGGTGGCGGCTTCGGCCAGCTTTGCCACTCCGATCGGTTATCAGACCAACACCTTGGTCTATGGCCCGGGTGGTTATAGGTTTACCGATTTTATGCGGATTGGTATTCCGCTCAACCTTGCGATTGGCATGCTCGCCAGCGCCCTTATTCCGTGGTTTTGGCCCTTATGATGAAACGTCGCTGGTTTATAATCGCGCTGGTCGCGCTGGTGTTTTTGCTGTGGAGCACGCCTGTAATGCTGCCGTTAAAAATCTTGGTGGTGTTTTTCCATGAGCTATCGCATGGGCT
>WFUK01000110.1 GCA_015485015.1 Paracoccaceae bacterium
AGCTGCTTGAAGCGCTGGACGGGCTGCAAAACTGGCCGGAAAAAGTGCGGCTGATGCAGAAAAACTGGATTGGCAAATCGCAAGGCCTGCAATTCAGCTTCAAAACGGTTGGCGCGCCGGAGGGCTTTGAGGATCTCGAAGTCTATACCACCCGCCCCGACACGCTTTTTGGCGCCAGCTTTGCGGGCATTTCGGCTGACCACCCGCTGGCCAAGGCGCTGGAAGGCAACCCCGATGTCGCCGCCTTTACCGCCGAGTGCCGCCGCACCGGCACGTCCGCCGAAGCCTTGGAAAAGGCCGAGAAGCTGGGCTTTGATACCGGCATTAAAGTCGTGCATCCGTTTGATAGCTCGATCGAGCTGCCGGTCTATATCGCCAATTTCATCCTGATGGATTACGGCACCGGCGCGATTTTTGGCTGCCCAGCGCATGACCAGCGCGACCTCGATTTTGCGCGCAAATACGGTCTGGATGTCACCGCCGTGGTTTCCCCTGATGGCAATGATTTCAGCGTCGATACCGAGGCTTTTACCGATGCCGGCACGCTGATTAATTCCGACTTCCTGAATGGCATGGATATCGAATCCGGCAAGGCCGAGGCGATCAAGCGCATTGAGGCCGCCAATATGGGCAAGGGCAAAACCGTATTCCGCCTGCGTGATTGGGGCATTTCGCGGCAGCGCTATTGGGGCTGCCCGATCCCTGTGGTGCATTGCGAAAGCTGCGGTGTGGTGCCGGAGAAAAAGGAAAACCTGCCCGTGGTGCTGCCCGAAGACATCAACTTCGACAAACCCGGCAACCCGCTGGACCGCCACCCGACATGGCGCAACACCGCCTGCCCGAGCTGCGGCAATGCTGCCCTGCGCGAGACCGACACCATGGACACGTTTGTGGATAGCTCATGGTATTACGCCCGCTTCACCTCCAGCACTGCCGACACTCCGACCAACTTGGCCGATGCGGATTACTGGATGAATGTCGACCAATATATCGGCGGGGTCGAACACGCTATTCTACACCTGCTCTATTCCCGCTTCTTCGCCCGCGCCATGGTCAAAACCGGCCATCTGCCGCCGCGCTGCATCGAGCCGTTTAATGCGCTGTTTAACCAAGGCATGGTCTGCCACGAAACCTATTCCACCAAGGATGAAAAGGGCCGCGACGTGTGGCATTCGCCCGATGAGCTGGTGGCGGATGGCGAAGGCTACAAGCTGCGGAAAACCGGCGAGGCGATTACCGTTGGTCCCTCGATCAAAATGTCGAAATCCAAGCTCAACGTGATTGATCCCATTGAGCAAATCGAGCAATTCGGGGCCGATACCTCGCGCTGGTTTGTGCTGTCTGACAGCCCCCCCGAGCGCGATGTGGAATGGACCACTTCCGGTGCCGAAGCCGCATGGAAACACCTTCAGCGCATCTGGCGGCTAACGGCTGAAATCGCCGGAGAAAGCCGCGAAGGCGAGGATATTGCCCTCACCAAAGCCACCCACCGCGCCATTGCCGATGTGACCGAGGGCTATGAGGGCTTTGCCTTTAATAAATCCATCGCGCATCTTTACCAATTCACCGCCGCCATCGCCAAATCCAAGGGCGACCGCCGCGCCGCCATGCGCACCATGGCGCTCTTGATGCAGCCAATCACCCCGCATATCGCCGAGGAATGCTGGGAATTGCTCGGCGGCGAAGGGCTGGCTGCAACAGCCGCTTTCCCCGAGGTCGATCCTGCGATGCTGGTCGAGGATACCATCACCATGCCGATCCAGATTAACGGCAAGCGGCGGGCGGAAATCAGCGTAAGCAAGGATGCCTCCAAGGAAGAGGTTGAAAAACTGGCGCTTTCAAACGATGCTGTGGTCAGGGCGCTGGAAGGCAAAACCCTGAGAAAGCTGATCGTCGTGCCGGGCAGGATTGTGAATGTCGTCCTCTAAAAACCACCTGAAAACCATAAGCCGGCGCGGGCTGTTACTGGCTCCGCTGGCGCTGGCCGCCTGTGGCTTCACCCCGATCTATGGGCGGGGCAGCGCTGCCGAAGCCCTGAACGGTAAAATCCTGCTTGGCGATGTGGATGATCGCCTGACCTTTGAATTTTACGAACAGCTGGAAAACCGCCTTGGCCGCGCCAATGCCCCGCTTTTCCAGCTTGATGTCACGCTGAGCATCGCCTCCAAAGGCCTCGCCATTGCGCAGGATAATGCCATCACCCGCTATAATCTAACCGGCGAAGCCCGCTTTGCCCTGACGCGGCTCGCCGATGATACCAAGGTGCTGGAAGACCGGATTCGCGCCTTCACCGCCTATAGCGCCACCGCCAGCGCCTATGCCACGCAGGTATCCAAGCGCGATGCCGAGCGGCGGCTGGCCATTTCATTGGCCGACCAGATCGCCATCCGCCTCGCCTCTAGCGCCGAAAGCTTTGGCCTGTGAAGCTCGCGCCCCGCGATGCGCTGCGGTTTTTTGCCAAGCCAGACCCCGCCAAAGCCGCCATTTTGCTGCACGGGCCGGATGCCATGCGCATCGCCCTCAAGCGCAAAACCCTGATCGATGCGCTAACCGGCCCGAATGCTGACGAAGAAATGCGACTCACACGGCTGGACGGGGCCTTGCTGCGCAAAGAGCCGGCGGCGCTGGGCAATGCTGCCAAGGCGGTCGGGTTTTTCCCGGGGCTTCGGGTGGTGCATGTGGAATCCGCCACCGATACCACCACCAAAGCGGTGAAATTTGCGCTGGAAGATTGGCAACCCGGCGATGCGGTGATGGTGATTACCGCCGGTCAGCTCAACGCCCGCTCCAGCCTGCGAAAGCTGATCGAAGGCGGGCGCAACTCCGTAGCCATCGGCATCTATAATGATCCGCCCTCGCGGGAGGAAATCGAGGCGCAGCTTGCGGCCAAGGGCCTAAGCAATATCCCCCCCGATGCCCTGCGCGATATCCAGACCCTCGCGCGCGAGCTGGACCCCGGCGATTTCGCCCAAACCCTTGAAAAGCTTTCCCTATATAAGCTAAGTGATGCAACGCCCGTAACCCCGCAAGACCTGCTGGATTGCACCCCCGCCAGCTATGAGGCGGGGCTGGACGAGCTGGTGCGCCACATGGCCGAGGGCCACCCCAACGAGATCGGCCCGCATATGGCGCGGCTGGCCAGCCAAGGCACCAATCCCACCACCCTGACCATCACCGCCACCCGCCATTTCCGCCAGCTACATGCAGCAGCAGCCAGCGCGCAAGGCATCGATCAGGCCCTTAGCCGGATGCGACCGCCGGTTTTTGGGCCGAGGCGGGATCAAATGGCGCGGCAGGCGCGAAATTGGGGCTTGCAACGCCTCGAATCCGCGCTCACCATGCTGATGGAAACCGATCTCGGCCTGCGCTCCAGCAAACCGCTGCCGGCCATGGCTTTTGCCGAGCGCGCTTTTATCCGCATCGCCATGATGCACCCACGCTAGGAGAATATAATGTATCAAGTCATCGGCACCGCCCGTTCCCGCGCCATGCGGGTGTTTTGGATGTTGGAGGAGCTGGAGCAGGATTATGAAATCCTTGAGGCGGGCCCGCGCAGTGAGGCCATTCAAAAGGTTAATCCCTCGGGCAAGGTGCCGGCGCTGATTGTGGAGGGCAAAGCGATATTTGATTCCGTGGCGATCATGCAATTTCTGGCCGACCGCCACGGCGCGCTGACCTTTCCTTGCGGCAGTATTGAGCGGGCCGAGCAGGACAGCTTTGTGCATTTCGCCAATGACGAGCTGGACGCGGTGCTCTGGGTCGCCACCAAACACACGTTCAAACACACGTTTTATTACCCCGAAGCGCTGCGGGTGCCGGATATTCGCGCCTCGGCCGAGTGGGATTTCGCCCGCGCCATGGTGAATTTGGAAGCGCGACTGGGCGATAATGAATTTGTAATGGGCGACCAAATTACCGTGCCGGACCTGCTGCTCAGCCATTGCGCGGGCTGGGCTTTGGGCGCAAAATTCGCGCTGCCCGGCGGAAAAGTAGGGGATTATTTCAAGCGGCTGCGCGCCCGCCCCGCCATGAAGCGCGCCTTGGCCAAAGCCAGCGAAACCGCAGCAGGCTAGAGTTTTTGCGCGGCAATTAGAAATTCCTGATTGCCGTGCTGGCCCAGAATCGGGCTTTCGGCCTCATGGGTTATCGCCCAGCCCTCGGCTTTCAGAAATGCGCGCACCTCCGCGCGGGCCTGCTGCTTGGCGGCGCTATTACTCACAATGCCGTTTTTGCCAATATGCGCCCGCCCGACCTCGAATTGCGGCTTGATCAAGCCGATAAAAACCGCCCCCGCCCGCGCCAGTGCCAAGGGCTCGGGCATTGCCTTGATCAGGCTGATAAATGACACATCGGTGACGATAAAATCCACCGGCGGCACCGCGCCCTCGGGAATGGATTTTGCGTTAATCCCTTCAAGATTAACCACGCGGGGATCGGCCAGAAGCTTGGGGTGCAGCTGCCCATGCCCCACATCCAGCGCAAAAACCTTTGCCGCCCCCGCTGCCAGCAAAACTTGCGTAAACCCGCCGGTAGAGGCCCCGACATCCAGCGCCACATTCCCCTTTGGCAACAGCTCAAAAACCTTCAGCGCATGGACCAGCTTCAGCGCCGCGCGCGAGACATAGGGGTTGGGGTTTTCCGTCAGGCTCAGGGCTTCATCCGCCACATTTTGCGAGGCTTTTTTGGCCGGCTTCCCTGCCACCCGCACCACTCCGGCCTTGATCAGCTCTTGCGCACGGGCGCGGCTATCCGTTAGCCCTGCCGCCACCATGGCCTGATCAAGGCGCATTGTCGGCCTTTATCTGATCCGAGGTTTTGCGCGAGCCGTCATGGCTCCAGCCCGGAGGCTTAAGCGCATAGGCAAAGCGCTGGCGCAGGCTCAGGCCCGGGGCGAAAATGTCTTTCAGCATCCCGATCCACTCATGAAACGCCACCCGCAGCGGATTAAACGTGCCGAGATTTTGCACAAGGCCATAATCGGGGGTTTCTTCCTCGGGCTGGAAGCTGCCAAACATTTTATCCCAGATGATAAAGACACCGGCATAATTGGTGTCGAGATATTTAGGATTGCGGCCATGATGCACGCGATGATGGCTCGGGGTGTTCATCACCGCCTCAAACCAGCGCGGCATTTTATCAATGGCCTCGGTATGAATCCAGAATTGGTAAACCAGATTTATCCCGCCGACAAACAGCACCATTTCCGGGCTGAACCCCAGCAAAATCAGCGGCGCGCGCAGCACCATCATCAGGGTAAAGGTCGCGGTCCATGTTTGCCGCAGGGCGGTGCTGAGGTTATAATGCTGGCTGGAATGGTGGTTTACATGGCTGGCCCAAACCCAGCGCACGCGGTGGCCAAAGCGATGCACCCAGTAATAGCGCAAATCATCCAGCACAAAACACAGCGCGATCACGGCCAGCGAGGTGCCAAGGTCAAACAGCCGAAACTGCCACAAAAAGGTGAAAAAACCATAGGCCACAAAGCCCAGCGCGATACCTGCCACCACATTCCCCGCCCCCATCAAAAGCGAGGTCGCGGTGTCGCGGGTTTCGTAAGCCCCGCCTTTGCCCTTCAGCTTGATCCATGCAATTTCCGCCACCATCAGGCCAACGAATAGCGGGATGGAAAGCATAACGATATCGGGGAAATTCATATTATACCCTTTCCTCAAG